>JANXSS010000507.1 GCA_025356535.1 Herminiimonas sp. | reverse complement strand
GCCGCGCCGCCGGCGGTAGCGCTCTCGAAGGTCGCCAGCAAGCCATCCGCCCGGGCTTCGAGCCTGGTGACCTTGGTCTTCAGGTGAATTGCGGCGTAGCGTTTTTCGATGCGTTTTTGCAGCGGCTTGACGAGGTCGCGGTCCGCCGCCGGAATCAGGCCATCGGCAAACTCGACCACCGTGATGCGGGCACCGAGCGCATCATAGACGCAGGCCATTTCCAGGCCGATGATGCCGCCACCGATGACGAGCATGGTCTTTGGAATCTGCCGCAACTCCAGCGCGCCGGTCGAATCGATCAGGCGCGGATCATCAAGCGGAAAACCCGGGATGCGCGACACCGAAGAACCGGCGGCGATGATCGCATTCTTGAAGCCGATCACCTTGACGCCCTCGGCCGTTTCCACCGTCAGCGTATGCGGCGACGAGAAACTGCCGCGCCCCACCACTACTTGCACCTTGCGCGCCTTGGCCAGGCTGCCCAGGCCGCCGGTCAGTTTCTTGACGACGCCATCTTTCCAGCCCCGCAGCGCATCGAGATCGATTTCCGGCGCCGACATCTTGATGCCGAAATGCGACATTTCTTCCGCTTCGCTGACGACCTTTGCCGCATGCAGCAATGCTTTCGAGGGAATGCAGCCGACGTTGAGGCAAACGCCACCCAGGCTCGGATAACGCTCGACCATGACGACCTTCTGGCCGAGGTCGGCGGCGCGAAAGGCAGCGGTGTAACCACCCGGCCCGGCGCCCAGCACCAGGGTGTCGCATTCGATGTCCGGCTGACCGGCATACGCCGGCGCCGGTGTCGGTGCTGCTGCCGAAGCGGTAGCGGGCGCTGAAGACGTGGTGGCGGCCACGCCATTTGCTGCCGGCACCGCAGCCGAAGGTGCAGCGCCGGCAGGAGCAGTTGCCACCGGCACTGCGGGCACAGCGGGGGCCGGGGCATCGACCGCATCGGCCGACTCCAGCAGGATCAGCACCGAGCCTTCGGCAACCTTGTCGCCGATCTTGATCTTCACTTCCTTGACCACGCCGGCATGGCTGGCCGGAATCTCCATGCTGGCCTTGTCGGACTCGACCGTGATCAGCGACTGGTCCACCTTGATGGTGTCGCCTGACTTGACCAGCAGTTCGATCACTTCGACTTCCTTGAAATCGCCTATATCGGGTACCTTGACTTCGATGATGCTCATGTGATGCTCCGGTGTGAACCTGCCGTGCTGTTGCGGCAGCCTGTCATTGTCGGTAAAAACGTCGATGAAGATGCTGAAAATGCTGGCGTGCTGCTGGCGGCGCGGGCCGTCAGCTAGATGTCGAAACTGATGATCTGAAACGGTGCTGCCGAACTCTTGTCGAACTCGGCGCCGGCCTGCACGCCGATTTCCGCCACGGCGCGCGCATCCGGCGCACTGTCGTAGGCCGCGTACATGGCGCCGAGCGCGAAATTTCGACCGCTGCCGATGCCCCAGAAACGGTCGAAACTGAAGACTTCGCGATACGAATAGATGCCGAAGATGCCGTGCCGGTTTGCCACCAGCGAGATCAGCTGCGACGATTCGTAGGGGTCGTCTTCATCCTCCTTCGTATTGAGGAAATAGGTCTCCTTCAATATCTGGTGCGCCTTCGAAAAGGTCGTGAAGACTTCGTCACGCGTCGACAGCCTGCACTCCTCGCCCATTTCGGTGAGCAGCTTGCGCATCACCGGAAAGTGCGCGGCCGTGCCGGCCAGCGTGATGTAGGAGTCGCCGACCTGGAAGATCTTCTGGTTCATCTCGTAGGCGTTCGACAGGCGCGTGTCGCCGAAGGTCACCAGCGAGTCGGCGGCGATTGCGATCTGGTTGTTCTTGCGGACCACGACGCACGTGGTCATGCAGCGACTCCGCGCAATGCCGGGCGCGAACCGGGCGATGGCCTGCGCGCCTGCAGCGCCCGCACAAAAACGAATGACGGCATCGACATCTCCTAGAGCAGCGTCTTGCGCATGTCGCCAAGCACTTCTGCCAGGTAGACCGAGAATCGCGCACCCATTGCGCCGTCGACCACCCGGTGATCGTAGGACAGTGACATCGGCATCATCAGGCGTGGCTGGAACGCCTTGCCGTCCCAGACCGGCTTGATCGCCGTTTTCGACAGGCCCAGGATGGCGACCTCCGGCGCATTGATGATCGGCGTGAATGCGGTGCCGCCGATGCCGCCAAGCGACGAAATCGTGAAACTCGCACCCTGCATGTCGGCGGGTTTGAGCTTGCCGTCACGCGCCTGCGCCGACAGCTCGCCCATTTCCTGCGCGATCTGCACGATGCCCTTCTGGTCTGCGTTCTTCACCACCGGCACCACCAGGCCGTTCGGCGTGTCTGCCGCAAAGCCGATGTTGTAGAACTGCTTCAAGATCAGGTTGGCGCCCTCGGCATCGAGCGACGAATTAAACGCCGGGAATTTTTTCAGGGCATTGACGCAGGCCTTGATGACGAACGCCAGCATGGTCAGCTTCACGCCCGACTTTGCCATGGACGCATTGGACGCCTTGCGGAATTCCTCCAGCTCGGTCACGTCGGCCTCGTCGTACTGCGTCACATGCGGAATCATCACCCAGTTACGGTGCAGGTTCGGTCCGCTGATCTTCTTGATGCGCGACAGCGGCTGCAGTTCGGTTGCGCCGAATTTCGAAAAATCCAGCGACGGCCATGGCAGCAGGTCGAGCCCGACGCCGCTGCCACCGGTCTTCGCAGGCGCCTTTGCCGCAGCAGCGCTTGCACTGCCACTTGCACCGTCGACGATGAGCTGCTTGACGTAATTCTGCACGTCCTGCTGGGTGATGCGGCCCTTCGGACCGGTGCCGGCCACGCGCACGAGATCAACGCCGAGTTCGCGCGAGAACTTGCGAATCGATGGCGACGCATGCGGCACGACATTGGCCCCTGTTGCTGACGCACCGCCGGTTGCCGGTGCGCCCGACACGCCGGCTGCAGCCGCAGCGCCGGTGGCGCCCGGCGCGACCGGTCCGCCACCGCCGCCGTAACCTGTGGGCACGGCAGCCGGCGCGGCGGCTGGCGCCGGGCGCGACTCGACCAGCGTCAGCGCCGGCGTGCCCGATGCCGTGGCATTGGCCGTGGCCGGCGTTGCCGCAGCCGGCGCTTGTGCCACGGCTGCCGCAGCGCTCGGTGCGGCAGCAACCGGCGCGGCCGCTTCGGCATCTGCTGCAACCGCTTCCAGCAGCAGCAGCAGCGAACCTTCCGCAACCTTGTCGCCCACCTTGACCTTGATTTCCTTGATCACGCCGGCCTGGCTGGAGGGAATCTCCATGCTCGCCTTGTCGGACTCGACCGTGATCAGCGACTGATCGACCTTGACCGTGTCGCCTGCCTTGACCAGCATTTCGATGATCTCGACTTCCTTGAAATCGCCGATATCGGGTACCTTGACTTCAACCATGCTCATTGTTCGCTCCGCTAATAACAAGGTGACCGGATCAGAGGGTGACCGGATTGATTTTCTCTGGATTGATACCGTATTTCGCAATCGCGTCGGCCACCATCGAGGCTTCGATCGCGCCTTCTTCGGCAAGCGATTTCAGCGTTGCGATGGTGACGAAATAACGGTTCACCTCGAAGAACTCGCGCAGCTTGGCGCGCGTGTCGGAGCGGCCGAAGCCGTCCGTGCCAAGCACCTTGTAGCTGCGCCCGCGCGGCACGAAGGCCCGCACCTGTTCGGCAAAGGTGCGCATGTAGTCGGTCGACACCACGATCGGCCCGGTGCTCGGCTCGAGCAGCCTGGTGATGTGCGCCAGCCGTGGCGTGTCGGTCGGATGCAGCATGTTCCAGCGCTCGATGTCCTGGCCATCGCGCGCCAGCAACGTGAACGACGGCGCCGACCAGACGTCGGCTGCCACGCCCCAGTCCTTTTCCAGCAGTTCGGCGGCGGCAATGACTTCGCGCAGGATCGTGCCCGAGCCCATCAGCTGCGCCCGCAGCTTGCTCTCGAAGGCGCTCGACTGCAGCAGGTACAGGCCCTTCAGGATGTCGGCTTCCTGGCCATCTTTGAGGCCGGGGTGGCTGTAGTTCTCGTTCATCAGGGTGATGTAGTAGAACACGTCTTCCTGCTGCTCGATCATGCGCTTCAAGCCGTCATGGATGATGACGGCGACTTCATGACCGAAGGTCGGGTCATACGGAATGCAGTTCGGAATGGTCGACGCCAGCACGTGGCTGTGACCGTCCTCGTGCTGCAGGCCTTCGCCATTCAACGTGGTGCGCCCGGCGGTGCCGCCGAGCAGGAAACCGCGCGAGCGCATGTCGCCGGCCGCCCAGGCCAGGTCGCCGATGCGCTGCAGGCCGAACATCGAATAGAAGGTGTAGAACGGCACCATGATGCGGTTGTTGGTCGAGTACGAGGTTGCCGCGGCAATCCACGAACTCATCGCGCCGGCTTCGTTGATGCCTTCCTGCAGGATCTGGCCGGCCTTGTCTTCGCGGTAGTAGCTGACCTGGTCCTTGTCGACCGGCTCGTAGAGCTGGCCCTGCTGGTTGAAGATGCCGATCTGGCGGAACAGCCCTTCCATGCCGAAGGTGCGCGCTTCGTCGACCAGGATCGGCACGACACGCGGCCCCAGGGTCGCATCGCGCAGCAAAATCGAGATGATCCGCACGTACGCCTGCGTGGTCGAAATCTCGCGTCCTTCGTGGGTCGCATCGAGCACGGCCTTGAATGCCGACAGCGGCGGCACCGGCATCGTCTCGTCGGCCTGGCGGCGACGCTGCGGCAGGTAGCCGCCGAGCGCGGCGCGGCGCTCGTGCAGGTAGATCATTTCAGGCGAATCGTCGGCCGGCTTGTAGAACGGCACGTCGGGCAGCTGCTCGTCCGGGATCGGAATGGCGAAGCGGTCGCGCATTTCGCGGATCGCCTCGTCGTCGAGCTTCTTGGTCTGATGCGCCGTATTGCGCGCCTCGCCCGACTTGC
>JANXSS010000484.1 GCA_025356535.1 Herminiimonas sp. | reverse complement strand
CGCGCTCGCGCCGCAGGTCTGCCACTGTTGTATGCGCACCTGGTCGGTGGGCAGGACGAGGTTGTTTTCGATGGAGGATCGTTCGGCGTACAGGCTGACGGAACGCCTGCATTTCGCGCTGAAAACTTTAGTGAACAGTTGGTGTTCGTTCAGGCAAAGGTCGAGTCATCCCGCCAATCGGTGCCGAGTCCGGCGCAGGTTCCGGTCTGCCGTGCCGTCGAGTTGGTTGCATCGCCCGCCGATTCGGCACGAGCCGCCGCACCGCACGATGCAGAAAGCGACCTCTGGAATGCGCTGGTGATGGGCGTACGCGACTACATCGGGAAAAATGGGTTTCCGGGGGCTATCCTCGGGCTGTCGGGCGGTATCGACTCGGCGCTGGTTCTGGCGATCGCCGTTGACGCGTTGGGAAAAGACAAGGTACGCGCCGTCATGATGCCGTCCCCCTACACAGCAGATATCAGCTGGATTGATGCACGGGAAATGGCGCTGCGACTCGGTGTGCGCTATGACGAAATCTCCATCAAGGACACATTCGAGTCGTTCAAGAGCGCACTGGCCGAAGAATTCAAGGGGCGCCCTGAAGACACGGCCGAGGAGAACCTGCAGGCGCGCATTCGCGGCACGCTGTTGATGGCGCTGTCCAATAAGTTCGGCGCCATCGTGCTGACGACCGGTAACAAAAGTGAAATGGCGACCGGCTATTGCACGTTGTATGGCGACATGGCTGGCGGCTTTGCGGTGATCAAGGATTTGCTGAAGACGACGGTGTTTGCGCTGGCGCGCTGGCGGAATGCGCACGATCCGTATGGCACTGGCAGCGAACCGATTCCCGAGCGCATCATCACGCGACCGCCGAGTGCCGAACTGCGCGCCGACCAAACCGACCAGGACAGCCTGCCGCCCTACGACATCCTCGATGGCATCCTGGCGCGTTATATGCAAGATGACGAAAGCATCGACGACATCATCGACGCGGGCTACGAGCGCGCCGTGGTGGAGCGTGTTGCGCGACTGATCAAGATCAACGAGTACAAACGGCGACAGGCGCCTGTGGGCATTCGGGTGACACATCGCAGCTTCGGCAAGGATTGGCGCTACCCTATCACCAGTAAATTCGCTGAAGCGGCTCTCTCGCCGGCTGTCTTATCCACCGAAAGAAAATTTCCATGAAGCAGATCACCGCAATCGTGAAGCCGTTCAAACTCGATGACGTACGCGAAGCCTTGGGGCAGGTTGGCGTGACAGGCCTGACGGTGACGGAAGTCAAGGGATTCGGCCGGCAAAAAGGCCATACGGAGTTGTACCGAGGCGCCGAGTACGTGGTCGACTTCCTGCCGAAGATGAAGGTCGAGGTGGTAGTCAACGATGTGGATGTCGACCGTTGCGTCGACGCGATCATCGGCGCTGCGCGCACGGGGAAAATCGGCGACGGCAAGATCTTCATCACCGCCGTGGAGCGCATCGTGCGCATCCGCACGGGCGAGGAAGACGAAGCTGCGGTTTAACGGCCGCCGGCCAGGATCAAATGGCCGATGTCAGCAATCCGGGTGGTTTGGAGCTGCCAGGCTGCTCGGTCAGCCAGTGCAGAAGGGCGGCCGGATCGGAGTCTGACCGCATCAAACCCATTTGCCATTCGCTCATGAAGCCGTCGCCGATACATTGGTCCAGAAAGGCGAGGAGCCGGTCGTAATACCCGGACACGTTGAGAATGCCGATCGGCTTGTCGTGATAACCCAGTTGACGCCAGGTCCAGATTTCAAACAGCTCCTCGAAGGTGCCGAGCCCACCGGGCAAGGTGAGGAACGCATCGGCCCGTTCGGCCATCATGGCTTTTCGCTCATGCATGGTATCGACGACATGCAATTCGTCACACAGCACGTTGGCCAGCTCACGGTCGACCAGTGCCTTGGGAATGATGCCAACGACACGGCCGCCCGCGCTCCGTGTCGCAGCTGCAACAGTGCCCATCAGACCCGTGCGGCCACCACCGTAGACCAGTTGGCCGCCTTGCTGGCCAATCCAGTGGCCGACGGTTTCTGCCACTGCGGTATGCACCGGAGAATGTCCCGAGCGAGATCCGCAATAAACGCAGATGGAAAAAGCAGGGTTCATATCCGCATCTTGCCGTGAGCTACAGAAAAAATCGCTGTACGACAGCCGCTAGCCAGATGCCGCTGCACAGCAGCAATGACAGCAGCACCGCAGCGCTACCCATGTCCTTGGCGCGTTTCGACAGGTCGTGCCACTCCGGCCCGATTCTGTCGATGGCGGCTTCTACAGCCGTGTTGAGCAGCTCCACGATCATCACCAGCATCATGCTGCCGGCCAGCAACGCTGTTTCCATCCAGCTGCGACCCAGCCAGAAGGCGGCCGGAATCAGGATCAGGGCCGCTATCGCTTCCTGCCGGAAGGCCGGTTCGCTCCAGCCGGCACGCAACCCCTGTAGGGAAATAAGCGTCGCGTGGGCAACACGGGTCAGGCCACTGCGGCCTTTTTGCGGGTTGACCTCCAGGTCGGGAAGGCTCATCGGCTCATCG
>JANXSS010000476.1 GCA_025356535.1 Herminiimonas sp. | reverse complement strand
GTTGACGGCTGCAACACCTTTGTTGCAAACAGCGATGCAATTACCCGTCTGCATCTTCCAGGCGGGAGGCGAGACCCTGCCTGACGTCTTCAGGCAGCTGGTCCTTGCACAGGGCGAAAAATCTGCCCGCATACGGCCGACGCATGTCGATTGCCGCCTGCACCACACCGCTTACCTGCCTTACCACTGCCTCGCGCAACGTGCCCGACAGCGTTTTAGCCATCTCGTTCAAGGCGTCGAATCGGTCCAGCTGCCGCACTGCCATGCTGCCGCACGCTATACCGTCACGCAGCGAATCGGCAAGCCCCTCGCATTCCGCCTCGATTGCCTGCGATACCATGACGCCGCCAGCGGGCGAGAGCTTGCGCACCGCATCCTGCAGCAGCACGAGGGTCGCTTCCAGCGGCATCGAATCAGCAAGCCGGCAGGCCGTCCGCAGCAGCGCGACCAGAACTGCCGGACGATCGCCCTCGGGCAACCGCTCGGTGGCGCTGATGCTACGGGCGAGCATTGCCTGGCGATCGCCGGCCGCATGCAGACGGGTCGTCAGGGCGTTCAGTTGCAGCAGGTGCGCAGCCAGCGCCGGTCCGGTCGCAGCGTCGACCAGCTTTTCCACCTCGTGCAGGCCGGCGCGCTGGGTCTCCCGCGTTGGCAACTGCGCCAGCAAGGCAATCAGGAGACGGATCGGCTCCCGCCGGGTGGCGGCGGCAAGCGCGCCTGCATGGTGGCACAGACGCGAAAAAAAACCGTGCGGTAGCGCGCCGCCACGCTCCTGTTCGATGATCTGCCGCAGCGGCAAAACGATTCCATGATGGTTGCCAACGACCGTCGGCAAAAGCCGCTGGCAAACCGTTTCAATGCCCTGCGCCCGTGCCGCGCCTGCAGGCAGGCGAACGATCGCGCGCGCCATCTCGCGCGTGCACTCGACCGCATGCCGCATTTCAAGCCGGTTGAGTTGATTGCCGGTGACGTTGAAGACCTGCAGCCGGATCAGCGGCGAGAGCAGGCGCAGGTTCGCCAGCGTCATGCAATAGACTTGCGCAGCATGCACCGACGGCAGGTCCAGCGCCGCCCTGTACGCTTTCTCGAGAAAGCCAAGCTGCAGGTTGGGATCGGTCGTGCGCTTGGTAAAGTTGATCAGGATGCCGAGGATGCTGGTCCGAAGCGCCGGCTCTGCGCCCGGGTACAGCGCAAGCATGGCGCGGGCGGCCGCCTTTGCGTGCTGCGCCGAACCGAGACCGGGGACCACATCGGCCAGGGCGGCGAGCAATGCCGGGCGATGCACGGCGCTGGCGTCGCGCTGCACATAAAATGCATTCCATCGACTGCTGCGGATCTCCCGGTCCTGCACCATCAACAACGCTGCGGCCAGATGCGGCGCCATCGCGGCTGCTTCAACCGCACCGAGCGTATCGGCAAAGGCATGCAATGCGTCAAAGAAGGTATCGCAGTTGTCGTTGGTGAGCATCGGCACCCGCATGATCATATCGATGAACGCGGATTCAGCCAGACGACTGGCAAGTTGCATGGCAACACGCAGGCGCTGCGACGGCTCCCCTATCGCCAGGACGTTTTCCAGCAGGCTCGCCAGCATTGCCGGCACTTCTACGGCTTGAAACAACGGCGGGCGAATGTGATGCGCCAGTTCTTCGACGACATCCGGGCGCATTGTGGCCGGCAGCGTGCTGAGCTGTTGCATGGCAGCCGGCATGTTCAGTTCCAGCGGCCGCGGATGACGGGTTCCCGGCAGAACCCGGTAGACCAGCGCATCGGCCTTGCTGCGTTGCGAAAGTGCGCTGTGCAGGCCCTTGTTACGACCGGCAAGCCGTGACGGTTCCGGGCTGCCCATGGCGAAGCTGCTGGCCATGCGTTCGAGTACCGGTTGCGGCAGTGCCAGCAGACCGTCGACGCCGGGGTGCATCCCCGCGCGCAATGCCGGTGTGGTCGACCGGACGGTGCTGCTGCCGGTTGCGGCGCTGACGGCAGCAGCGGCGCACGAAGGCATTGCGGCTGCGCCGGACACTCTGCCGGAACTGCTTTTCATCAAATTATCTTCCAGAATTTTCAATCGGCGTGCAATGCGGATGGCAGGCCGGCGTGGTCGCTGGTTGTTGCAGTTCACCGGCCGATTTCGCGTCAGTCGGCAATGCCGGATTTTTCCAGACATGGAAAAACCGACGGCAGCCCGCAAATAAAGTTGTGTTTATTGAAACTTGAGCGCCTGGTTGCGCAACACCGTCCGGCCACCCGCAGCGCCGGATTGCCGTCGACGGGTCCTTGCCGTGCGCGGTCTAGGCTGTGTCCGACAGGCGTAGCGAGCGGTTCGGATTTGTGCCGAGGAGCGCACGCGTACGTCGGCATGCAAAGCACCGCAGGCGCAAAGCCGGAGCGCGCAGTAGCCTGTCAAGCACAGCTTAGAGCACGCCGCGCTCGTGCAGCGCATCCTGGATCAGTTCCAGACGAAGCAGCGGATTGTCCAGCACCAGCAGGCGCAGCTTTTCCTCGGTTTCAAGAGGCAGCAGTTCGGCCCAGCGATTGGCGGCCCAGCCGCATTCGTTCAGACGAAACGGCGCCTGCAATGGCATTTCCGCAGGCGGCACTTCTTCCTGCTGCAGGGTGCGAATCAGGTTGCCCAGGGCATTGGCGGTGTCTTCCAGTTCGGCTGGGACCGACACGGCCTGATCGGCTTCGATCGGCGTGACCTGCGCCATCCACAGGCCGGTCTTGAGTCGCTCGCTAGACAGGATCCGGAAGCGCCCGGCGCCGGCGCACCGGATCTGCATGAGCCCGGGCATGGGCGCGGCAGCGCTTTGGATCACGGCCATGGTGCCGATTGCGGCGAGTGTTTCCTGGCGTCCGGGCGCGCGCACTTCAAAGCCTTCGACCAGCGTCACGACGCCGAAACCGGTACCGGCGGCCACGGCCCGCTTGATCATGTCGAGGTAACGTACTTCAAAGATTTGCAGCGGCAGGTAGCCGTCCGGGAACAGCACGGTGTCGAGCGGGAACAGGGGGATCAGATCGGAGCGCATGTCCGATCATGCCATGTACCGCTCATCATTGCAGGCACTGCATGCAACGCCGGCGCTGCCCGTGCGTCGCAGCCTAACTGGCATCGACCAGCGGCGTATTGACCAGGTGCTCGGAGAGGAACCATGACTGCAGCTCGTTGGTGCGCAGGACATTGCTGACCAAAACATCGTTGGTGCCAGGGTCGCCGGCATCGTTGGCCTTGTCCGATTCCGCGCGCGCCATCGTCATGATCATTTCATGTGCCTTGAGCAGACGACTCAGTTGCACCGGCGCCTCTTCGCGGCCACGCGGCGGACGCTCGATGCGCGTCATTTCGGCGACATCGGCTGCCATTGCGATGCTCAGGCCGCCGAGCAGCTGGATGCGCTCGGCAATCGTGTCGACCAGCAGCGACTGCTCTTCGTAGTGCTTGTCGTAGAGCAGGTGCAGCTGGCTGAAAGTCGGCCCGACCACCTGCCAGTGGTGCTTCTTGTACATGTCGCGCAGGGTCATGGTGTCTGCCAGCACCTGGTTCAGCGCAGTCACGCTGGCGTTGCAGGTCTTGACCGACAAGCCGTTGGGCAAGGCGACGATCTCGCCGAAGCGCTGGATCTCGCGGGCCTGTTGCAGCAGGTGCGGACTGGCGATGCGGCCGGCGTCGGCGGCCCTGGCAGCCTTGCCGGCCGATTTTTCGCCGTTCATTTTCAAGTCGGCAGGTTTCGGTTTCTTGGTGCTTTGCTTCTCTGTGGCAGTGGCCATGGGCGCTCCGGATGAGTGTTGGAAGTTGCAGGATATTTGGCGCATGCGCCCTGCAGGTTGCGAGAGTCGATGCCCGGATCATGATTGCGCACGCAGCGATGCCGGTATGTCTGGTAGCGAACTTAGAAGCAAGATTATAGCTGCCGGCGCTGAACTTCTGGAAGCATGAATGCTGTGTCTTGCAGCGACATATTGAGATATTAAACCGTTGTAGTGCCAGCAATTATCCGACTACAATCGACCGACAGAAGCAGTACTGCACATGCACTGAATTTCGATGTGTAACCGATGGCAGGAGCGTCATGAATTCCGAACAACGCCATTCCACCCGCAAGGCGCTCAAGGCAAACGGCAGGCTGCTGCTCGATGCATTGCCGCCCCTTGAAATGCGAACGATCAACGTGGCCAGCGACGGCATGGCAATTGCCTCGCGCGAGCCGGTCGTCGAAGGCGCGCATTACCGCGTCCATTTCGACGTCACCGTCGACGGCACCGCTTATCAGGTCGCCGCCGGCGCCAAGGTGGTCTTCTGCGTCTATGCCGGCCAGAGCGAGTTCAAGGCCGGGCTGCGCTTCATCGAACTCGACTCCCGTTCCACCGCCGCGATTGCGGGCTTTCTCGGCCATTGATCGGCGGCCCGGGCGCTGCCCCGCAACGATTGCACCTGCCTGCTCAGGTCATGCCGCTATAGTTCGGATTCGGCGCGATGTAGACGATCACTGCATGGTCGAGCATGCCTGCCGGTGCAATGCGCATCAGGTCAAATGAGGTCACCGTGGGTGGCCCGCTGAAACTCCAGGAAAACGATTTCCCGTTGACGTCGAAACGGACGATTTCGCCGCCTTCGACATTGACGTAGCGGGTCGCTGCACCGATCCGCACCGGTCGGCCGACCGGTGCGGCGACACGGTCGCCAAGCAGATCGATGCGCTGCTCGGCTGCCGCCGGCGGCAGCGCGAGGCTGCTGGCCAGCACCGCAAGCGCCAGCGCCAGCAGTGCCGGCCTGCCCCGGAGATTGCGTCGTGATGCAGGCATGGATTGGCCTCCAGAGGTCGATTGCCGCATGAGGGAAAACAGCTGCGGCGTGTTGGGTAGCATGTGCTTCGGATCGTCAGGCAGGCAAATCGTTCCGCGCTGCCCGGGTACCGTAACGCAGGCCGCGCTAGGCTGTGTTTGGCAGGCGTAGCGAGCGGTTCGGATTTGTCCCGAGGAGCGCACGCGTACGGCGGTACGCAGAGCACCGGAGGCGCAAAGCCGGAGCGCGCAGTAGCCTGTCAAACACAGCTTAGAGCCAGCTGTAACGCAGCCCGACCCAGATGCCGCGCGGCGTACCGTAGCCGCGGAACTGTTCGTTGACGGCAGTCGCATTGTCGAAGCTGCGCTGCGGCGTGGCAAAGACGTTGCGGCCCAGGATGCCGAAGTTTGCATACTCCCGGTCGAACAGGTTGTTGACCCGGCCGAACAGTTCGATGTCCTTCGTGACCTTGAAGCGGCTGTCGAGATTGACCACGGTGTAGCCCGGCACCTTGCCGCGCGCATCGAGATTGTTTTCGTCGCCGCGCGCATAGGTGGCACTGGCATGCATGATGTTGCTGCCGATGGAAAAACGCTCGCTGACGTCATAGTCGAGACGGAACTTGACGTTGTGCCGCGGTATGCCCGGAATCGTGTTGCCGGGTGATACCAAGATGTTGCCGGTGCCGTCGGCCGTCGAATTGACCGGGCTGTTTTCCAGGAAGGCGCTCTGGTAGGTCGCCGCGATGTAGCTGTAGCGGCTGCTGAGCGTGAAGGCGCCGAACTTCTCACTGGCTGCCAGTTCGATTCCCTGGCGCCGGGTGCCGCCGACGTTCTGGAAGTAACCGGTGTTGGAGCCGGCGCCCTGGCTGCTGATGAACTGGATGTCGTCCTGCAGTTCGGTGCGGTAGGCTGCTGCACTCCAGCTGCCGGCCGCGCCGAACTTGCCGCGCGCACCGGCTTCGACGGTTCTCGACACCACTTTCTTCAACGGTGGATCGGAGAGAAAATTGTTCGGCAGCTTGCACGGCGCGCCCGGGTCGGCGCAGGTCAGCTCGATTGGCGTCGGTGCGCGCATGCCTTCGTTGTAGCTCGCGTAGGCAGTCAGCGCCGGCGTCGGATTGAAGTTCAGGCCGACGGCCGGATTGAACCGCGAAAAGCTGTTGCGGCCGTTGAGTTCGGGCGCCGTGCCGGAACGGTCCTCGATGCGGATGCGCGCCAGGTTGTAGCGACCGGATGCGGTCAGCGTCCAGCGCTCACCGAGCGACAGGGTGTCGGTGGCGAAGAGGCCGTAGTAGCGGTTGGTGGTCTGCGCGTCAGTGTCCTGGCTGAAGTCGCTTGCCGCCTCCGCGCCACGGCTGGCGTTGAACTGCGCCTGCTGCGACTCCTGCGTGAAGCGGGCGCGACCGAGATCGGCGCTGGCGCCGACGACGAACTGGTTCTTGCGCCCGGCCAGCTCGCCCAGATAGGTCAACTGCAGGCCGAGTCCGTAGCTGGCCTGATTGATCGCCGAGCGGTCGTTGGTGGCCTGCACGGTGTCGGCCGCGCCGGTGACGGGATCGACCTCGCCGTAGTTGCCGTTGACGTTGCTGCTCACGCTCTTGTTCTTGTAGTCCCGGTAGTACAGGTTGCCGCCGACGAGCAGGTCCTCGCTCAGGAAGTGACTGCCCTTCAAGGTCAGCAGGGCGAGCTTGTTGCGGTTCTCGTCGGGGTACGTGTAGGCCTGGCGGATGTTGTTGGAAAACGAAAGCGGCAGGGTCTGCGTGCCCTGCAGGGTATTGTCGGCCAGCGTCAGGCTGAGGTCGAGGTCGGTCGTCTTCGTCTGGTAGCCGACCTTGCCGAAGAACTGCGCCACCCGGCTCGGATTGTGGTCGGCCCAGCCGCGGTCGCGCAGCAGGTTCCCGGTAAAAAAATAATCCCATTCGCCGCGCTTGCCGCCGTGTTCGAATTCGACCGCGCGCCGGCCGAAGGAACCGGTCGTGGCCTGGATCGAGCCGCCCGGATTGTCGCTGCCGCTCTTGGTGTAGACGGCCAGCGCGCCGCCCAGCGTGTTGAGGCCGAACGCCGGATTCGAGCCGGGAATGAGCTGGATGCTGGAGATTGCAGACTGCGGAATCAGGTCCCAGTTGACGACGTCGCCGAAGGGCTCGTTGATGCGCACGCCGTCCTGGAACACCGACAGACCCTGCGGCACGCCCAGTAGCGGCGAGGCGGTGAAGCCACGGAAACTGACGTCTGGCTGGAACGCATTGCCCTGGGCGGCATTGACGGTGATGCTGGTCGGATTCTGTTCCAGGTATTCGGCCAGATTGCCCTGGCGCTGGCGGGCCAGGTCCTTTTGCGTGAAGACCTGGACATTGGCCGGCACGTCCCGCGCTGCCGTTCCCAGGCCCGGCAGCAGCGTCGTGCCGATGACTTCGACGTTCGGCAGCTCGAGGGCTTCGGCCGGATTGACTGCCGCCGCGCCCGCTGCAACGCCCTGCGCCTGCGCCGCGTCGGCCTGCAGCAAGGCGAAAGCGCTGCCCAGCGCAACGGCGAGCAGGCGGCGACGGCCGGGAAATTCATGATGCGTCATGCTGGTGTGTCCTCTGATGTAACGTGATGTGATGTGATGCGTCGCGCATGACTGCCGGCGACTTGCAGCGCGGATTATCACACAGACCCTTGCATCGAAGCCGGCCGGAAGAAGCCGGCGGCGGGCCTCTGCCGATGCAGGAATCTTTTTGCCGCCCTATGCTACGCTTACATCCCGACTCCGCATCCTCCCATTCGCATCGATCAAGCGGCGTTCCCGTCGCGCCCAAGGAACATGAGACCTATCTGCCGCTTCCACGCCGGTGCGCCGGCCCTTCCCCGATTGCGCACGGCGCTGCTGGCAGCGGTGCTGGCAGCTTCCGCGTTTGCCGCACGGGCCGCGCCGTTTGCCTACCTGACCGCGCAAAAGGACAATGCCGTGGTGGTGGTGGACCTGGCCACCCGCATGCAGGTGGCGTCGATTGCAGTGGGCAAGTCGCCGGTGGGCATCGCCGTCGTCGACGCCACCGCGCGCGCCTTCGTCACCAATGCCGACGACGGCACCGTGTCGGTCATCGATACGGCTGCGCGCCGCGTCATCGGCCTGTTGCATGTCAGCGGCGGCGCGGTCGGCGTGGCGACGCTGGCCGACGGCTCGCGCGTCTTTGTCAACGACTGGTACAAGAACACGGTGGTGGTGTTCGATGGCAGGAGCCTGAAGGAAGTCGGCCGCGTCGCCGTCGGCCGGGTGCCTTCCGGCATTGCAGTCGACGACACGGCCAGGCGGCTGTACGTTGCCAACCGCGACGACAACGTGGTGCAGATCATCGACATCGCGCGTCTCGAATCGATTGCGACGGTGGCCACCGGCCGCCATCCGTTCGGCCTGGCGCTCGCACCCGACCGCAAAACGCTCTACGTTGCCAATGTCGAAAGCAACGACGTTTCGGTGCTCGACGTGCGCGATCCGCGGCAGTCGCGCGAGATTGCGCGTCTGCCGGTCGGCGACACGCCCTACTGCGTGGCGATCGCACCCGATGGCGCGCGGGCATACGTCACCAACCAGCACGGCGATTCGATCTCCGTCATCGACACGGCTGCTGCAAAGGTTCGCGCCACGGTGACGGTGGGCGGCTATCCGGAAGGCGTCGGCTTTGCGCCCGACGGCAAGCATGCGTATGTGGTGAACTGGATGGACGACAACGTCACGGTCATCGATGCCGCAACCGACCGCGTGCTGGGCGTTTTCGCGGGCGGTCGCAACAACCGCGCCGTTGGCAATTTCATCGGCAAATGACAGGACAATGGAGACTCGGACAATGCGGCAAGAAATTGGCGGCGATCGCGCCGGCCTCCGGCATGCGCCGGCACGCACACGGCGCTGGTTGGCGCTGGGTATCGCCCTGCTGGCGGCCAACGCCACCTTCGACGCCAGCGCCCACAGCGCGTCGCGGCAGAAGCTGGTGCTGTCGACCACCATCCATGCCAGCGCCGCACAGGTCTGGGCGCTGGTGGGCGACTACAACAACTGGCAGCGCTGGCTGCCGATGGTCGAGCGCACCGGCGAGGCCGGCGACGGCAAGTCGCCCGGCGCCCTGCGCACGCTGGTGTTGAAGGACAGCGGCTCGAAGATCGTCGAATCGCTCGATGCGATCGACGACGCCGCCATGACGCTCAAATACCGTATCCGCGAAGTCGACATCAACGTCTTCCCCGTCAACACCTACAGCTCGACCATCACGGTGCGGCCAAACGGGGCGGCGGATTCGACCGTGGAGTGGCGCGGCGCGTTCTTCCGGGCAGACCAGAATTTCGATCCGCCGGAAAAATACAACGACGACACCGCCACGGCAGCCGTGAGCAGCCTCTACAGCGCCGGCCTGGCGAATCTTAAAAAGGTGGCCGAGCAAGCCGGGCGGTGAACCATTTCCCGGCAGGCACGATTCCTGCAAAAGATTTCCGTGATGGGTCGGGTCGTTGCGTGCGGCCGGCTCGAAGCGGGCGGCCTGCGCAGGCAGTGCTGCACCTGGGTACTGCAACTGCGTGCTGCAGCCCAGTACCGCAATCCAGTACTGTAGCCGTTGGCGCATTTTCGTCCCGCTGCGCCATTTGTTCACCGATCTGTTCAGCGGGCTGTTCATTGATTCGACAGTCCGATCAACCCGATTTGCTTGTTCTGCAATTGCCCTGACGTTCAGACATGACCCACTTAAAACACTTATCCAGGAGACCTTCATGAAGTCGTTTGCCAATGTCGCAGCACCTGCTGCCATGTTCGCCGTCATTGCCCTCTGCACACAGGCAGCCGAGGCGCACGGCCCGACCCGCCAGAAAGCCGAGGAAAGCATCGTCATCAACGCGCCGCCTGCAAAAGTCTGGGCGATGGTGGGCGACTTCAACGGACTCGACAAATGGGTACCGCCCGTCGAAGCAAGTAGCGCCACCGACGGCAACACGGTCGGCTCGGTTCGTACCCTGTCGATCACCGGCGGCGAGAAGCTCAATGAGGTCCTGGAGAGCTACGACGCTGCCGCCATGAAGCTGAGCTACAAGATGCGCGAGCCCAATACCAAGGTCCTTCCGGTAAACAACTACAGCTCCACCGTCACGGTCGCAGCGCAGGGCGCGAATGCCTCGAAGGTCACCTGGCGTGGCGCCTTCTACCGCGGCTTCATGAACAACAATCCGCCGGCCGAACTCAACGACGAGGCAGCGTTGAAGGCGGTCAGCGGCCTCTACAAGGTCAGCCTGGAAAAGCTGAAGAAAGTCGCCGAAGCGGCGAAGTAAGACGGCGACATGACAGCTAACCGGGCCCGCCGCCGCTTCCTGCGCGGCAGCCTGGCCGCCGGATCGATACTGCTGGGCCGGACTGCCGGCGCGGCAACACCGGACACGCCAGCTGCTGCGTCCGCTGCCACGCCGGCGCCGGCTGCGCCCTACCGCAATACTCCCGGCCAGCCCTTCACGCCCTATGGCCAGCCGGTGCGCCACGAGCGCGCCGTGGTGCGGCGCATCGCCGCCAACCGCGATGTGGCCGGCAACGGCGTCGGCCTCACGCCGCTGGAAGACCTCGAAGGCAGCATCACGCCGAGCGGCCTGCATTTCGAGCGGCATCACAACGGCGTGCCGCAGATCGATCCGGCGCGCCACCAGGTCGTGCTGCACGGCCTGGTGCGCCAGCCGCTGGCCTTCGGCATGGCGCAACTGCTGCGCTATCCGATGCAGTCGAAGACGCTGGTCATCGAATGCAGCGGCAACAGCAACGTTGCCTGGCACCGCGAGCCGATGCAGCGCCCGGTCGGCTCCATGCACGGCCTGGTGTCGTGCAGCCAATGGAGCGGCGTGCCGCTGGCGCTGCTGCTCGACGAAGCCGGTGTCGACCGCAAGGCGAGCTGGGTCGTCATCGAAGGCGCCGACGGCTTCGATTTCAGCATCAGCATTCCCTTGTCGAAGATCCGCGAAGACTGCTTCCTGGCGCTGTACCAGAATGGCGAACGCCTGCGCGCCGAACAGGGGTATCCGGTGCGCCTGATGGTGCCGGGGTGGCGTGGCCACCTGCATGTGAAATGGGTGCACCGCATCGAGGTCACGAGCGCGCCGCGACTCTCGCGCAACGAGACGGCCGCCTATTCGGCGCTCATGCCCGACGGCCGCGCCCGCATCTTCGATTTCGTCCTAGACGTCAAGTCGTTGATCACCACGCCAACCCACGACCAGACATTGCCTGCGCCGGGGCCGACGATGATCAGCGGCCTGGCCTGGAGCGGACACGGCGCAATCCGCGCCGTCGACGTATCGGTCGACGGCGGCAATGCATGGCAGCCGGCGACGCTGCAGCAACCGGTGCTGGCGCAGGCCTTCGCGCGCTTCTCCCTGGCCTGGAACTGGCGCGGCAAGCCCGCCATCCTGCAAAGCCGCGCCACCGACGACAGTGGCCGGGTTCAGCCTTCGCGCGCCGCCCTGCTGGCAGCGCGCGGTCACAATAATTTTTATCATTTCAACGGCATCGTTTCGTGGAAAGTCGATGAAGACGGCAGCGTCAGCCATGCGTATGCGTGAGGCGCCGGCAAGGATGCGCGCCAGGCGCCCAGCGCCGGCGTCGCCGCCGGCCGGGCCGTTCTTGCGCCTGTGCCTGCTCGGGTTCGGCGTGCTCATGGCGGCAGCGAGCCTGCCGGTTTGCGCCGCTGCGGCCGACGATGTGCCGCGGCTGGGGCGGCCGCTTTCGCCGGCCGAAGCCGCCGGTGCCGGCATGACGATTTTCGCCGATGGCCGCGGCCTGCCGGCCGGCAGCGGCGAGGCCCGCCTCGGCAGGCAGATATTTGCGCAGCATTGCGAGCGCTGCCACGGCGCCGGCGGTCGCGGCGGCAGTGCGCCGGAACTCGTCGGCGGCACCGCACCGTTGAACAGTGCCAGACCGGACCGCACCATCGGCCTGCTGTGGCCGTTCGCACCGACCCTGTTCGACTTCAACTGGCGTGCCATGCCCATGGACAAGCCAGGCTCGCTGACAGCCGATGAAGCCTATGCCGTGACGGCCTACCTGCTGTTTGCCGAAGGCCTGGTCGGCGAGACGGCGGTGATGAACCGGCAGACGCTGCCAAACGTGAAGATGCCGAACCGCAGCGGATTCGACTGGATCGACGTGCATCCGCAAACCAACAAATGATTTGCTCTAACGCGCGTCAAGCTACCTGCCCGGGCGATTGTGAAACCGGCGCAGGAAATTTTAAAAAGTAATCTTCGCTATTTTCGCAAATTGACAATACACAATACTTCTCGCAAAGATTTGCTTTAGCGTGAACGCTTGCGTCGGTGGGTCCGTACTGGCGTCGAGCAAGTCATGCGGGGGTCAACACCATGTCCTTTTTAAGTCCGCTGTCGTACCTGTACGACGTCGCGTCTGCCATCTACAATTACCAGTCGCCACCGCTGTGGGAAGAGGACCTGCCTGCACCGAGATCAGCGCCACCGTCCGCATCACCGACGCCACCAGCACCAGCACCAGCATCGCAGCCACCGCAACCAGCAGCACCATCGCAGCCACCGCGACCAGCACAACGATCACAACCAGCGCAACCAGCGCAACCAGCAAGATCGCAGGCTGCCCCAGCCTCCGCATCTGCGCAGCAGGCAGACCGCTTTCCGCCGCCCAGGGCGCAGCGGCAACCACCCCGCAATCCCGTGCCGCCCGCGCGGCCACCGTTCCAGGTCAATCCGAACAGTTCCCCGCCGGACGGGATAAAGCGTCCGAACGGCGCATTTCCACGGCCGTCGCCTTTTTCTCCGACGACCCCTCCCCCGCTGTATGCCGGTAGTTGTCAACCTAGTTGTCGCCTAAACCATTTTTTCAAGCTGCTTTTTTTAACTCGAATTGCGATGCCTGCAAGCCGGTTTTTTCGTCCGCCTGCCGGTCGGGATTCAGGTGCACAATTCCGATTGGTGTCCAG
>JANXSS010000459.1 GCA_025356535.1 Herminiimonas sp. | reverse complement strand
GGGTCGAGTTTGCCGGCGCCCTTAAGCGAATGAAAGCATTCAGAGAACGATCTTGTAGCCGCGCTGCTCCCGCCGTCGCCTGATTCTGTCCACCATGGCTAGGCCAGCATCGAAACTCTCTACGGCGCGTATCTGTCCGCCGCCGCGCAGGTTTCGCTTCCCGCCCCAGCTTTGCACCACGCACCAATCTCCCAACAGATCCTGCTCAAGCACCAGCGCATAGACGCGACCTGGTGAAGCGAAGCGCAGCCGGAGCGCAGCCGGAGCGCAGCCGGAGCGGGCAGGGCAGTTGTGCAGTGTGATCGGCCGGGTTGTTCATTTCAAGCCGCCAGCTTCTATTCATGGTACTGCCCTTGTAGGCGGCCCGTTCTGATAAAAGTGTCATTATTGAAACTTTATTCTAATAGAATAACTTTAGAGGCAGATTATGCTACTAGCATAATCATATGAGGCTGATATGCCACTGGCATAATCACTAAGAGCTGATTATGTCAGTGACATAATCGCGTGGAGCAGAATATTCCAGTTGAATAATCGAATTAAGCAGAAACCGGAGAGAGCGATGTAGAACCTACCGATTTTTCAGCCTGAAATGACAAATGCCCCGCTTCGCAGGCGGGGCATCTGATTTTCTAGCTTTTAACGCACCTGGGAAACAAAAGAGTTCAAGTGGTCCTCAACCCCGACTCTATCTCCCAGGTGTGCCGAAGTCAACTTTTTTGCCCTTATTTGTGGGCGGAAGGCACACGCATGTACTCGCCGAGCATCACCGACCTGATCGAACCGTACCAGAACTGCCCCAAGACTATCCAGAAGGCCATCGCTCTGGTCCACACGCAGCCACGTTTCCTGGGACTGACCAGGCACCAGAAAGCAGTCGTCGCCTCCCTGGTCAGCCGGTGCAACCAGCGCAGCGGCCTGATTCCGATCCGCGCACGGCTTGACCGTGTTGCCGACCAGGTCGAGGTCTCCACCAAGACAGTGCAGCGTACCTTGACCGTCCTGCGAGAAGCCGGCTGGATGCAGCAGGTGTCCGACGGCCGCAGCGAGATGGGATGCTTCACGTTTCGGCACTACCAATTCAGCCCCGAATTTTGCGACCTGGTCGAGCTGCCGCACGCAGAGAAAAAGCCACCGGAAGCGTCGGTGTCCGACGGTTCTATAGAAGTAGAACTTACTTTTGAAGATCAACGCAGGAAGATTTCGAAAGAAAAGCGGCAAGGCAAACCCGTCGACCTGCCACCAGCGCTGCAGGAGATCACCACCTACGGCATCAAGGACACCGGCGTGGCCAAGCTGCGCGGGATTGCACACGCTGCAGGCCACCGGCTGGAGGACGTCTGGCAGGTTGCCAAGGAACGCATTGAGGCGATCGGCGCCACCGCCGGCCGGTTGTACCGCTACCTGCAGGCGATGATCGGCAAGGTCAGCGACTACGCGGCTAGGGCCAGCCAGATCGAGCGTGTCGCCACGCAAGTGGTCGAGGTGACACAAACCCTCGCCCGACGCCTCAAACACGCCCACAAGCGGTTCTCGGCCGGCCCGGGCACGATCGTGAAGATTTACGACGGCATCGCCGAAGTCATCCGCGACGGCAAGTGGGTCGCCAACATTGCCGGCCTGGGCATGGAAACGGTCTACGACGACATCGAGCGAGGCAAACTGAACCTGCAGGCAGCCTGAAGGTGACGCACCTCGCACAAATGACCGTAAATTCATGGCAAACTGGCAACCCTGGAGCACCTTTTAAGCCCCTGACAGGAGCCTGCCATGCGAGAAATTCGATGGGAAAGCAACCGCCGGTACTATGCCGCCCGGGTCACACAGGACTTGCTCGGATCGTGGATCGTTGAGCGCGCGTGGGGCGGCCTGTTCAATAAGAAGGGCAATCACGCCCAGGTGGTAGTGCCGAGCTTCCATGACGCGGTGCAGACCATGCTCGAGATCAACCGCGAGCGCCAGGCTCGCCGGTACGCGATCGTCAAGTCTCTGTAGGCAAGGCCAGCAGCGCGCCGGCGATCAAACAGCACCTTCCACACTGCCGGGCGCGACGCGCCCGGCCACTGCGCGGTTGCAGGCTTTTTCGGCGTCACAGCAGGCTTTACCGCGGCATGGACCTTGTTGTCGTGCTCTTTGACGAACACGTCGTCCTTGCGGGTATAGCCCTTGATGTGGGCTTTGATGAAAAGTAGTACGGCGACGCCTCCAGATTCACGAATGAATCCAGCAAAGCGTCACGATCGGCCTACTGGCGCGCGCTTTCCGGCAGGTGGGTGCCCAGCATGATGCGGGTGAATGAGGCAAAGACGGCCGACAGCTCGCGGCGCAGTTCCGCGTCCGGGCGCCCTTGTTCGCCATCGACCGCCGCGGCCAGCACCTGGTTCGCCAGCCAGACGAAGGCGCCGGTGCCGGGCGAATCGAACTGATCGGCATTCGGATAGTGCGTGCGCAGCAGGATGCCCAGGCGCCGCTCGCTATTCCACTTCATCGCCGAATAGTCCGGGTTCTTGCCGAGCACGATCGCACCGGCATCCTGCGCCAACCCGATGACGGCGGACTGTGCTTCGTCATCCGTGATTTCACCGCTGTTCTGGCGCTTACGCACACCGACCACATCGGCGCCGAACTTGCGCACCAACGCGTCGACCACGCCCAGGCTGCCCAGGTACGGCAGTGGAGCATCAAGGGCGGCAGTCAATCCGTCAGGCGCTGCGTTTTCAAACATGGTCGGTCCTTATTCCGTAAGGAATGCGATGTATGTTGGCTCATGTAGGAGCCAGCTTACCATTTTGCAAAGTTGCAGAAAGGGAGGGTGCTGACGATTTTGGCCGAGGTAGGATTGATCTGCGTGGGTCGATGGGTAGCAGGAAACCGTGTGGCGGCCTTTGATTCCAGTTCATGCAACCGGTCAACCAAGCGCGCGGTGAACTCCGGCGATAGTTGAGCGACCACGATATAGCTGTCACGCTTCGAAACGCGGTATTCCTCGGCAGGCCGACCAAGGGTATCGAGGTATTCCCCCAATGGGGTAACAGCAATCACCCCGCGCGCGGCCAGGCGTTCAATCGACTGCTTGACCTTGTCGTGGCGCGATTCGACCAGGTCGGCGATTTCCCGAATGGACATCCGTGCGTCGGTGCCGGTGTTGATTAAGTCGCTCATGCCAGGGCGTCCTTAACCAGACAGCGGTGGCAGGTTGAGATGGCAGGCGAACTACTGTTTGTTGGGAATCGCTTAAAACTGGACCACGGTTTTCATCTAAAACTGACCCACCCTATTTGCGCGTAGATTACACCGCGTCTGTGGATAAGTCTTCTGGTCTGGTTCCTGGATCTCCTTTCTTTGCTGGTTTTTTGGTAGA
>JANXSS010000458.1 GCA_025356535.1 Herminiimonas sp. | reverse complement strand
GTCCGCACATCTTCCGCAATTCGGTGATGGAGTCGGACGTTTTGCCGGTCACGACGCGCGCTGCGATCAAGCATTTCAACCTGAAAAAAGTCGCCGTCATCTACGGCAATGACGACGCCTTCACCAAGAACGGCTACGATGTCTTCAAGGCGACGCTGGAGAGCCAGAAGATCCAGGTGACCGACACCGAGACCTATGCAAAGGGCGATGTCGACTTCAAGGCGCAGCTCACCAAGATCAAGGCGACCAATCCGGATGCGATCGTCTGCTCATGCCTGGCAGAAGAAGCCGCCAACATCATCCTGCAGACCCGCACCCTCGGCATGAAGCAGCCCTTCATCGGCGGCAACGGCTTCAATTCCCCGAAGCTCTTCGAGATCGCCAAGGATGCGGCCGACAACACCATCATGGGCAGCCCATGGTCGGCTGAAAACAGCGCGCCTGCCAACAAGGCATTCATGGCAGCCTACAAGGCAAAGTTCAATGCCGAGCCGGACCAGTTCGCAGCCCAAGCCTACGATGCGATGCACATCGCTGCAGAAGCATTGAAAAAAGCCAAGCTGACCGGTAACCTTGACAAGGACCGTGAAGCCGTTCGCGAAGCCCTGCCCGGCGTGAAGATGGACGGCGCCACCGGCAAGTTCGCCTTTCGCCGCGCACCGGCCAAGGATGGCAAGGAAGCCGGCTACGATGCCGACCAGGATGCAATCGTCAACATCGCAAAAGGCGGCAAGTTCGTCTTGCTGAAGTAAAGCCGGAATTGTGCTGACCTAGTGCTGCACAATGCTGCAATCGTCGCCCAGCGGCACGCCGGCCGGAACACAGGCCGCCGTGCCGTTTTGCATTTCACCCGCACTTCATCCTGACGCCACGCCATGCTAGAACAACAGTTGATCAATGCACTAACGCTCGGCAGCGTCTATGCGCTGTTCGCGCTCGGCTTCACGCTGGTCTTCGGTGTCCTCGGCGTGATCAATCTCTCGCACGGCGCAATCTTCATGCTCGGCAGTTACGCCGCCCTGCTGCTGGTCGAAAAGCTCGCCCTGCCGTTGTGGCTGGCGCTCTTGGCAGCCATGCTGGTGACCGGCTTGATCGGCCTCGCCGTCGATTACCTGGTACTGAAACCCCTGCGTGCCCGCAACGCGCCGCATCTCACGCCGATGATCGCCACCATCGGCATCGCGATCATGTTGACCAACCTGGCGCAGGGCCTGTTCGGCGCGGAAAACAAGCGCTTCCCGAGCGGCACCATTCCCGAGGAAAGCGCCACCTTCGGCCATGTCCACGTCACTGCGGTGCAGGTCGGCATCGTCGCCATCTCGGTGATCCTGATGATCGTGCTGCTGGCAGTCATGCGCCGCACGCAGCTCGGACGCGCCCTGCGCGCCATCGCCGAGTCGCCGAAAGCGGCCTACCTGCTGGGCATCAACGTCGAAGGCCTGTTCTACCTGACCTCCTTCGCAGCCGCTGCGCTCGGCGGCGCGGCAGGCGTGCTGGTGGGATTGTCGTTCAACGCAATCTCGCCCTTCATGGGCCAGTCGATGCTGCACAAGGGCATCGCCGTCATCATCCTGGGCGGCATGGGTGACATCCGCGGCGCGCTGATCGGCGGCCTGTTCCTCGGTTTTGCCGAAGTCATGAGCGTGGCCTACATTTCCAGCGACGTGCGCGACGCGGTCGCCTTCGGCCTGCTGTTCCTGATCCTGCTGGTGCGTCCTTCCGGCATGTTCGGCAAGGTACTGGAACGAAAGGCCTGAGATGCCCGAACTAATGCAATGGTGGGAAGGTTTCTGGTCGACCTACAACACGGTAGTGTTTTCCATCGGCGTCAATGCCATGCTGGCGCTGTCGATCTACATCACGCTGTCCTGCGGCCTGCTGTCGCTGGCAAATGCCGCCTTCATGGGCATCGGCGCCTACACGGCTTCCCTCATCACGATGCATACCGGCCTGCCGTTTGCAGCAGCCCTGGCCCTGGGCGGCCTGTTGCCGGCGCTGGTGGCGGTGCTCATCGGCATGCCGACCCTGCGCCTGTCGGGCGTCTACCTGGCCATGGCAACGCTCGGCTTCGGCGAGGTCGTGCGCGTCATCATCCTGAATCTGGAATTCACCGGCGGGCCGATGGGCATCAACGGCATTCCGCAAAAGACCGAGTTCTGGCACATCCTGCTGCTGCTGGGCGCAACCATGTACCTGCTGGCACGCCTGCGCCGCTCCAAGGTCGGCCGCGCCTTCGAGGCGATCAAGGAAGACGACATCGCCGCGCGCCTGATGGGCATCGACGTTGCCGGCCACAAGCTGCTGGCCTTCGTGCTCGGCGCCGTCATCGCCGGCCTCGCCGGCGGGCTCAATGCGCACTACACCTTCACCATCGGCCCCGGCAATTATGCTTTCGAGAATGCGGTCGAGATCCTGACCATGGCGGTTTTCGGCGGCACCAGCAACCTGATCGGGCCGACCATTGGCGCGACCATCCTGACGCTGCTGCCTGAAGTGCTGCGCAACTTCAAGGACTTCCGGCTGGCCGCGAACGGCCTGATCCTGGTGCTGGTGATCCTGTATCTGCCAAAAGGCATCTGGGACCCGCGCCGTATCCGCAGCTTCTGGCAAAAAAAGGCTCCCGATGCTGCAGTTTGAACAGATCAGCAAGCGCTTCGGCGGCCTGCACGTGCTGCAGGATGTCGCCTTCACGGTGCCCGAAGGCGGCATCTTCGGCCTGATCGGACCCAACGGCGCCGGCAAGACGACGGTCTTCAACCTGGTCACGGGCCTGTTGCGACCGACGTCGGGCAGCATCCGCTTCGCCGGCCAGCAATTGAACGGCATCGCACCGCACCGGATAACGGAGCGCGGCATCGCCCGCACGTTCCAGAACATCCGCGTCTTCAAGGAAATGACGCTGCTCGAAAACGTCATGGTCGGCATGCACGATCATCTGGATTACGGTTTTGCCGCGCTGTTGATAAAAAGCCGCCGCTTTCGCGACGCCGAAGCCTCCGCGCGCCTGCGTGCCCTCGAATTGCTGAGCTGGTTCAAGCTCGACGGCAAGGCGCAGCAGCTGGCCGACAGTCTGTCCTACGGCGAGCAGCGCAAGCTCGAATTCGCCCGCGCCCTGGCGACCCGGCCGAAGCTGCTGCTGCTCGACGAACCGGTGGCCGGCATGAATCCGGCCGAAAAGACCGAGCTGATGGCGGAGATCCTCAACATCAAGCAGCGCGGCTTTTCGATCTTCATGATCGAGCATGACATGCGCTTCGTCATGGGCCTGTGCGACCGCGTGGCGGTGCTTAACTTCGGTCGCATCATTGCCGAGGGCGCGCCGGACGACATCCGCAGCAATCCGCAGGTCATCGAAGCCTATCTCGGCAAGGAGGACGCATGAGCGAGATCCTGCGTGTAACCGACCTCGCCGTGGCATACGGCCAGGTCGAAGCCGTCAAGGGCATCGACCTGGTCTTGAACGAAGGCGAGATCACCGCGCTGGTCGGCGCCAACGGCGCCGGCAAGAGCACGGCGCTGCTGGCGATTTCCGGACTGGTCAAGGCAACGCGCGGCAGCGTGCAGTTCGACGGCGTCGACCTGCGTCGCCTGGCGCCGCATCAGATCGTCAAACGCGGCGTGGTGCAGGTCGCCGAAGGGCGGGCGATCCTGACCACGCTCACCGTTGCCGAAAACCTGGCTCTGGGTAGCTATGCCCGCACCGACCGCGCCACCCTCGTGCAGGACCTCGAATGGGTGCATGCATTGTTTCCGGTATTGAAGCAGCGCGCCGATGGCCTGGCCGGGAACCTTTCGGGTGGCGAACAGCAGATGCTGGCGATCGGGCGGGCCCTGATGGCAAAGCCGAAAGTGCTGCTGCTCGATGAACCCTCGATGGGCCTGGCGCCGCTGATGGTGCAGGAGATCTTCCGGATTCTCAAGCAGATCAACGCCACCGGGCTGACGATCCTGCTGGTCGAGCAGAACGTGCGGCAAGCCTTGAAGATCGCGCAGCACGGCTATGTCCTGGAGACCGGCAGGATCGTGCTTGCCGATACCGGTGCACGGTTGCTGGATGACCCCAAGGTGATCGAGGCATATCTGGGAGGCTGAAGCCGAATCTTCCTTCGCACTTTTGCCACCATCGCGTGCCTTCGTAAATCGCTGTCCTGCTTAGCATCCTTTCCTGCCCCAGATACCGCCGTCTCCTATCGTCGAGTCGTCGTTACTTTCAATTAACAGGGGGAGCATGCCATGCTCAAGGCAACGGACCGATTGGCCCAGCAAGCGACATCCATTTTTTCTCTTGATTCAGTGGCACCGCATGCAGGCGGGCAGGCAGCGCGGGCCGACATGTCTGCCACGCTTGACCTTTTCATCCGCAGGTTTGCAGCGACCGCTGCAAGCACGAATACCGGACAGAGCGGCCCATTGCCGCTACCCCTTCCCTGGTTCGCGCCACCGAAAAAAGAAGCGCCCGATGGCAAGATCGGTACGTTTTCTCAAGGTCACATCGGTGATTGTTTCGCCTTGACCGCGCTAAATGCCACCGCGCAGACAGCCGAAGGGCGCAAGAAAATCGATGAAAGCATTTCGTTCAAGAACGGCGTCTATTCCATCGCGTTCGCTGGCGACCCGACGCACGCCGTATTTACCGTGACGCAAGCCGAGCTCAACCGCGCCGGGGCAAACGGACGCACGAGTACCGGCGACCCCGATGTCGCAGCCTTCGAGATCGCGATCTCGAAGTGGGAGCACTTACATGGCGGAGACATCCAAGGCGGCAACACTGGCCAGATCCTCAAGCTGCTCAACGGTCAACCCGTTGCAGTCACGAAGGACCATGACGCCGTCGCCGGGCGTCGCATGATCGACCAGGCCGCAAAGAATCCGGACGGTTTTATCCTCACGCTTGGATGCGGCGTGGACAAGGCAACCGGCGCACCGGTCAATCATGAAACCGATCCTGCAAGTAGCCCGGGCCACCATGCATTCACGGTGACATCCATCGATGAAAAAACAGGCACGGCAACGCTTGAGAATCCCTGGGACACCAGCAAGGAATATACGGTTTCGATCGACCGACTGGCGAGCATGGGAAAACTGTTTCAGGTCGCACCAGCTGCTGCCGCCTGAAAAACATTCAGGCCGCGCGGCGGCTGCGGACCGTCCTTGCAGGCGCGACGCACGCGACGGTTATCAAAAGTTGCTGAAACCGCCTTAATCACCGCGCGCCGTCGATCTCCGCTCGGCGTGCTTGATGAACACCTGATATTGGAACTCGGCCAGTCTTTGTTGCGTTGCCTGAGCGATTTCCATGGTGCTCATGCCCTTGCGCTCGACATGCTCCCGCCCAGCCTGCAGTTTGTTGAATGTCGCATTCATCTTGCGGGCAAACGATCCGCGTCGAAGCGATGCGAACGGTACCGCCAAGGCTTGCAAGACGGCTTCGAGAGCGCCCAAGGCCACACCACCGACGCCGATGCCGGCGATCGCTGCAGGAACCTTCAACATGCCCGAAGCAGCCGTTGCACCGGCCGCGCAACCCGCAACCGCACCGTCAAAAGTACCGGCTATCGTGGCCACCGGTATCCTGGCTGCCGCGATGCCCGTGTCAACCGCGGCACCCACTGCTGCCGGCACGGCTGCCACCGGCAGGCTCAGGGCGGCGCCGCCGAGTACCGCTGCGCTTCGCAGGCTTCTTGCGAATCCGGGAGTCGGCCAGCTTGAACTCAAGGCGCCTTCCTGCAGCCGGGCCAGTTCAGCCTGCTTTGCATTGATGTCGTTGGTGATCTTTGCAAGTTTCCCCAGGCTCAGACTTGCGTTCCTCATGCTCTTGTAGGCGCGTTGCTCGCTGGCGCATGCAACGGCGATTGCCTTGACGGCTCGCCGCACGCTCACGTCCTCGGCCGCCGGTTGGAATGATGGGTCATGTGCGGCTGACGCGGCGGTCTGGCCGTACGATTGGCGTTGAGTTCGCATGATGGGCCTTCCGATCCGGGGAAATTGCTGTCCCGCAAAAGCACGCATGGCCACGAACTGTTTCAATGCGACGCTGCGGTCGATGAGTGCATTCGACGCATGCCATGGAACAAGCAATGGATTGACTGCGTCGGCGAAGAATGCAAGGCGAAGCGTAGGTGCCTTCCTGCATCGTTGCCTTGTGTGCCGTCAAATGTTTCGGGCAGTACAGTTCAACTTCCCGCCACGGTCATGCTCTCGATCAGGATCGATCCGATGTCCTTGCCACCCCGCACGACTGTATCAGCCCCGACAGCCACGATCTGCTCCAGCATCTGCTTCATGTTGCCGGCGATCGTGATTTCTTCCACCGGATACTGGATCACGCCGTTCTCGACCCAGAAACCGGACGCACCGCGCGAATAGTCGCCTGTGACGTAGTTCACGCCCTGGCCCATCAGTTCGGTCACCAGCAGGCCGGTGCCGAGCTTTTTCAGCATTGCCGCAAAGCTGTCGGATTTTTTGGTCAGTCCGGAACGCAGGATAAGATTGTGCGAGCCGCCCGCATTGCCGGTGGTCTGCATGCCGAGCTTGCGTGCCGAATAGGTTGACAGGAAATAACCCTGCACCACGCCGTCGCGCACGACATCACGCCGGCTCGTGCGCACGCCTTCGTTGTCGAACGGCGCCGAACCCGCCGCCCCTTTCGCATGCGGATCTTCGGTCACCTGTATGTGCGTCGGAAAAACCTGCTTGCCCAGCGAATCGAGCAAAAAGCTCGACTTGCGGTACAGCGCGCCGCCCGAGACCGCCTGCACGAAGGCGCCCAGCAGGCCTGCTGCCAGCGGCGCCTCGAACAGCACCGCGCACTTGCGCGTGTCGAGCTTGCGGGCGTTCAGGCGCGACAGGGCGCGCTGCGCCGCATAGGCGCCGACGGCCTCGGGCGCGGCCAGCAGTTTCGGGTTGCGGCTCGAGGTGTACCAGTCGTCGCGCTGCATCTTCGCGCCACGCCCGGCAATCGGTGCCACCGACATGGTATGGCGCGAGTAGGCATAGCCGCCCATGAAGCCACGGGTGTTGGCTGCCACGAACTGGGACTGCTGCGCATAAACGCTCGCGCCCTCGCTGTTGGTGATGCGGCGGTCGACTGCAAAAGCCGCTGCCTCGCCGCGCTTGGCCAGTTCGACCGCTTCCTCGGCCGACACTGCCCACGGATGAAACAGCTTCAGGTCGGGCGGCGCGGTTTCCAGCATCTCGGCGTCCGGCAGGCCGGCGCAGTCGTCCTCGGCGGTAAAGCGCGCGATGTTGTAGGCCGCCTCGACCGTATCCTTCAGGGATTTCTGCGAAAAATCCGAAGTGCTGGCGTTGCCACGCCGCGTGTGCCGTTCCTCGCCCAGGTAGACGGTCACGCCGATGCCCTTGTCGCGGTTCTGCTCGATGGTTTCGATCTGGCCGCGCCGCACGCTGACAGACAAACCACCGCCTTCGCTGATTTCGACTGCCGCGCTGCTGGCGCCGAGTCCGGTTGCGAAGCGCAGGACATCCTGCGCCAGTTCCTTAAGTTGATCGGAACCGTGGATGAAGGTGGTGTCGCGCATGAGGAGGATTCTTGGAGGGCGTCTAAAGGGGTTATCATAGCAGTCGTTTACAGAATGACTCATCGCCTGAGTTCAATATCATGCCAAATCCCAACCGGGGTGCCTGCGGCTTCCAGTCCAGCGAGTTCGAGCAAGAATACGAACGTCCTTCCAAGTCCGAATTGAAGCGCCAGAGCACCGCCCTGCAAAAGCTCGGTGAAGACCTGATCGCCGAGCCGCGCGACCGCGTCAAGCGCGTGCCCATGCCCGAGGACGTGCGCGAGGCGATCCTCGAATGCCAGCTGATCAAGGACCATGAAGGCCGCCGGCGTCAGCTGCAGTATGTCGGCAAGAAGATGCGCACCCTGGATGAGGCCGAGATCGCCATCATCCAGAAAACCATCGACAGCTGGCGCGGCCTGTCGAAGTCCGACACCGCCGCCATGCATGCGCTGGAGCGCCGGCGCGACAAGCTGCTGGTCGACGACCAGGTACTGACCGATCTGCTGGTGCAGCATCCGCATCTGGATGCGCAGCAGCTGCGTACGCTGATCCGCAATGCCCGCAAGGAGCAGGCCGAAAACAAGCCGCCAAAGGCCTATCGCGAGATTTTCCAGATCCTGAAACAGCTGCAGCCGAAGACGGCTGCGCAAGCCGACGACGCCAGCCAGCTCGATGCGCAAAACGACGACGATGACGATGGCGCACGCGATGCGGACCATGACCGCGACGACGCCGACCAGAACGACCTGTATCGTGACGAAGCCCGGCGCTGACGGCATGGCCATCGACCTCGACCGGCCGTTGCGCATCGGTTTGGTATCGGTGTCGGACCGGGCCTCGGCCGGCATCTATGAAGACCAGGGCATACCGGCGCTGCGCAGCTGGTTCGAGTCCGCCCTGACCACGCCATGGGAAATCGTCACCCGGCTGATACCGGACGAACGTGGCGCCATCGAAGCCGCCCTGATCGACCTGGTCGACAACCAGCGCTGCGACCTGGTGCTGACCACCGGCGGCACCGGTCCCGCGCGGCGCGATGTCACGCCCGAGGCGACGCTTGCCGTGGCAACCAGGGAAATGCCGGGCTTCGGCGAACAGATGCGCCAGATCAGCCTGCGCTTCGTGCCAACGGCTATCCTGTCGCGACAGGTGGGCGTGGTTCGCGAGTGCGCCGACCATGCAGCGCTGATCATGAACCTGCCCGGCCAGCCGAAATCGATTCGCGAGACCCTGGAAGGCCTGAAGGATGCGCAGGGACAGCAGCAGGTCGCCGGCATCTTTGCCGCCGTTCCCTACTGCATCGACCTGATCGGCGGCCCGTACATCGAAACCGATGAAACCGTGTGCAAGGCTTTCCGGCCAAAGTCGGCGCTGCGCACCAGACCTGCCTGAGGCAGCCAAAGCCCATTTTCGCGTCATGTCGCGACACCCATCGGAAGGAAGTCATGCTGGAAGCAATCGAACTGGAAACCGCAGCAAACCCGGCAATCGCCGTCATCTGGCTGCATGGCCTCGGCGCCGACGGCAGCGACTTCGTGCCGATGGTCAGCCAGTTCAAGGCTGCCGGCTGCCCGCCGATCCGCTTCATCTTTCCGCATGCGCCGATGATGCCCGTGACCGTCAACAACGGCTACGTCATGCGCGCCTGGTACGACATCCTCGGCGCGGACCTGACGCGACGCGAAGACGAAGCCGGCGTACGTGCCTCGCAGGCGGCAATCGAAGAACTGATCGCCGCGCAGGTCGCGCGCGGCATCGCCAGCGAGCGCATCCTGCTGGCGGGTTTTTCACAAGGCTGCGCCATGACCTTGCAGACCGGCCTGCGCTATCCGCACAAGCTTGCCGGCCTGCTATGCCTGTCGGGTTACCTGCCGCTGCCGAATGCCGTGGCGGCCGAACGCAGCCAGGCGAACCAGGACACGCCCATCTTCATGGCGCATGGCACCATGGACCCGGTGGTGCCGATCGACCGCGCCATTGCCGCGCGCACGACGCTGGAGGGCCTTGGCTACGCGGTCGAATGGCATGACTATCCGATGGCGCATGCAGTCTATCCGCAGGAAATCGGCGATATCGGCGCCTGGATGATGCGGGTGCTGTACTGACCCTGGCTATTTGAAGACAACCGTCTTGTGGCCGTTGAGCAGGATGCGATGCTCGACGAACCACTTGACGGCGCGCGCCAGCACGACGCATTCGACATCGCGCCCGATGGCGGTCAGCGTGTCCGGACCCATCGCATGATCCACCCGCTCCACGTCCTGCTCGATGATCGGGCCTTCGTCCAGCACCCCGGTCACGAAATGCGCCGTCGCACCGATCAGCTTGACGCCGCGCTCGTGCGCCTGGTAGTACGGCTTCGCCCCCTTGAAGCTGGGCAGGAACGAATGGTGGATGTTGATCGCCCGGCCCTTCAACGCCGCGCACAGCTCCGGTGACAGAATCTGCATGTAACGCGCCAGCACCACCAGGTCGATCTGCGCATCGTCGACGATTTCCATGATGCGCCGCTCCTGCGCCTGCTTCGCCGCCGTTGACGCACCGGCCGCCAGCGGCAGGTGATGAAACGGTATGTTGTAGCTGGCTGCAAGCTGGTAGAAATCGGCATGGTTGGAGACGATCGCCGGGATTTCCACATGCAGCAGGCCGCTCTTGTAGCGAAACAGCAGGTCGTTCAGGCAGTGGCCGATTTTCGACACCATCAGCAGCATGCGCGGCTTGACGGCGGCATCATGCAGCTGCCAGGTCATCTGCAGGGAGTCGCCGAGGATGGCGAACTCGGTGCGCAGCATCGTCTCGTCGACGCCAGCATCTTCCGCCGCAAAATGCACCCGCATGAAGAACAGCGCCGACTGGGCGTCGCCGAACTGTGCCGAATCGAGGATGTTGCAGCCGTGTTCCGCAAGAAAACCCGAAACGCGCTGGACGATGCCACGCTGGTCGAGGCAGGACAGTGTCAGGATGTATTCGGGATGGTTCATGCATGTATTGTCGCACGGTGACAGCACCCGTCTGGCGACAGCGCGCAAGGTTCTGGAGCAACGCGGGTTGCACCGCCCTGCCGGGTGAGCGCCGCGCAAACCGTTCGCACGTAAAAACGCCAGCGGCTTGCAGAAGCGCTGGCGCTATTTTTAAACCAATGCAGCGCAACGCTCAAGCGCCAGCCGCATCGGTTACGGGCTCGCAGCCCGCCGGCTCACCGACTGGCTTAAAGCGCCGCCTTGGCCACCGACAGGGAACGCGGCGTAGAAGCTACGCCGCCGGACTGCACGTCGCCGGAAAGCTGGCCACCCTCTTCCACCACCAGCTTGCCATAGCGGATCTTGCCGGAAACCTTGCCGGTGCCGAAAATGACGAGCTTCTGGCGCACCGTCAGCTCGCCCTCGAAATCACCGCGGATTTCGGCCAGGTCGACCTCGGCCGAACCGGTAAAGGCGCCCATTTCGGCGATCTGGATGACGCGCGAATTCATGGTTGCCTCGACCCGGCCTTCGACCACGAGCGTGTCGCAATCGCTGATCTCGACACCCTTGAGCTTGATGTTCGGGCCGACGATGAGCTTGCTGCCGACTTCGTTGGTGCTGTGCTGGGAGGTATCGACCGGTGGCGTGGGCGTGCTTGCCGTGCTCGCGCGCTCGGCAGGCGTGGTGACTTTCGGCAGGCCGCCAGGGCCGGTTTGCAGAAGCGCATTGCCACCCAAAGGCGGATTTGGCGTGTTCGGTGTATTGGTAACGTTATCGCGCTTGCCAAAAAGCGTTTCGGATCGAAGCATGGTATCTCCTGAAGTTGTTACGAGAAGCGGATGACATGATGACCAAGTCAATGTCGTAAAGGACGGGCGCTGGCCACACAATAGCAAAAAGTGCTGCTATTTGCGCATCCCAGTTTGCTCCGAAGCATAAAAAAGGGCAGAGAAGGCAGCGATGGAACGTGCGAAACGAACCGGCCTGCGACCAGTCGATTCACCATAATTGTCTGATGCTTCCATTTGTCTCTAGCAAGTTCATTAAGTTCCTCTGGCGCTGAATTTTTAAAAAAGCACGGTCGTTCTCGTCTGTGGCATAGTTTGGCTCCACCGCTGTCGGCCGCAAAAACCGGTAACGAAGCCGCGCCAGGTCCTGCCCGGCAACGCTGGCCGTTCCCGTGCGGCCCCGGCCTCTACAACATAAAAGATCAGACCCAGGAGCAGCAATGACCATCCCATCAATGAATCAGCAGTATCGCCTCGCAGCGCGTCCGATCGGCATGCCGAAACCGCAGGACTGGACCTACGCTTTCGCGCCCATACCCGAGCTGGCCGATGGCGAGATGCTGGTCAAGGTGCTGTACCTTTCACTCGACCCTGCGATGCGCGGCTGGATGAACGAAGGCAAGTCGTATATCCGCCCGGTTGGCATCGGCGAAGTCATGCGCGCAGGCGGCGCCGGCACGGTGATCGCATCGCGCTCTCCAAGATTCCAGGTCGGCGATACGGTCTGCGGCGGCACCGGCGTGCAGCAGTACTGGGCCGGCGCGGCGGACGACAAGACGGCCGGCTTTTACAAGGTCGATCCGGCCAGCGCACCGCTGCCGAAATATCTCAATGCGCTCGGCATGCCCGGCATGACGGCATACTTCGGCCTGCTCGAAGTCGGCCTGCCGAAAGCCGGCGAAACCGTGGTGGTATCGGGCGCCGCCGGCGCAGTCGGCCAGACCGTCGGCCAGGTGGCAAAGCACAAGGGCTGTCGCGTGGTCGGCATTGCCGGCGGCCCCGAGAAGTGCGATTTCGTGGTCAATGAACTCGGCTTCGACGCCTGCATCGATTACAAGAACGGCTCGTTGAAGGACGGCCTGAGAACCCACTGCCCGGCCGGTGTCGACATCTATTTCGACAATGTCGGCGGCGAGATTCTCGACACGGTGCTCACCCGCATCAACCTGAAAGCACGCATCATCATCTGCGGCGCGATTTCCCAGTACAACAACACGACGCCCGTAAAAGGACCGGCAAACTATCTGTCGCTGCTGGTCAACCGGGCGCGCATGGAAGGCATCGTCGTGTTCGATTATGCAGACCGCTACCAGGCCGGCGTCGTCCAGATGGCGCAGTGGATGAAGGAAGGCACCTTCAAGACCCGCGAAGACATCGTGCAGGGCCTCGAAAATTTTCCTGAAACCTTGCTCATGCTGTTCGAAGGCAAAAACTTCGGCAAGCTGATCCTCCAGGTGGCAGAGGCCTGACCGGGCGCCGCAACGCAGCGCGATCACGCGCCCGAAAAAAAACGCCGCGATTGCAGACGCGGCGTTTTTTCGATCAGGCGATTCGTCCGACCTAGTTGCGCACCACGCGCTTGTACTCATTGGTACGGGTATCGATTTCGATGACGTCGTCCTGGCTGACGAACAGGGGCACCTGGATCGTGTGGCGATTTGCCTCGATGGCGTTTTCCAGCCGGGCTTCCTTCAAGACATTGCCGGAGGTGTTGCCCTTGACCGCAGGCTCGGCGTAGATCACCTGGCGCGCGATGGTGATCGGCAGTTCGACCGAGATCGCCTTGCCGTCATAGAAAACCGCTTCGCATTCCATGCCGTCCTTCAGGTAATGCAGCGCATCGCCGAGGTTTTCTTCCTCGATCTCGTACTGGTTGTAATCCTCATCCATGAAGACGAACAACGGGTCGGCAAAATACGAGAACGTCACCGGTTTCTTGTCGAGCACGACCACTTCGAACTTGTCGTCGCCGCGAAAGACGTTTTCCATCGGTGCGTTGGTCAGAAGGTTCTTGGTCTTCCACTTGTAGGTGAAGCCAGTACGGCTCGAACCGTTGACGTCGGAGCGCAACACGATGAAAGGTTTGCCGTCCACCATGATGATGTTGCCGACACGAATTTCTTTTGCTGGTTTCATAGGGAATGTACGTAAAAATTAGGGTGTATGAGAATCAACTGCCGCTGCCAGGCCAATGCCGGGGCTGGCCTGCGATCAATCGACGAAATGCGCGACAGGCAACCGCGCATTGTACCTGCTTTTATACCGCTTATTGCACGCGAGCCTGCCGGAGCGTTGCGGCAAACCGCAGCAGATTGGCAGCCAGGTCGCCGTTTGCCAGCATGCGCCGCTCCCAGGCGTCGGCCGCAAATGCACTCGCCGGCAAGTCGGCCTGTGCGCTTTGCCACAGGCCGGGCCAGGCAGGCGCCTGGCCGTCGTCATGGCACGCAACGCCATTCCAGCAGAGCGTTGCTGCCGCAAGGCTTTGCGTGCCGGCCGCATGGTATTGCAGGAACGCCCGCAGTTTCACGTGATGCAGGTTCTTGTCCTGCGGGTAGATATGCCAGATGAAGGGCTTGCCGGCCCATTGCGCCCGGACGAAAGAATCCTCGCCGCGCACGAAATTGAGATCGCATGCCCAGAGCAGCCGATCGTAATCGGCTTGCGCGACAAAGGGGATGACGCGCACCGTCAGGGCAGCGCAGGTGCGGGTCGTGCCGGCCCTGGCCGGCTTGCCCAGGAACGCCTCGATTGCAGCGACTGCGACGCCCTCGGGCACGAGGCACGTGATCGCCCGGTCACCGGCTTGCCAGGCTGAAAACAACGCCGCGACAGGCGCATGCGGATAACAGAACAGCGACACCTTCAATGCGGCGGCTTCGTGCGGCGTTGCGCCTAGCCGGGCGAGAAAGGCCTGCACGCCTGCCTGATCCGCCTGAAATTTCCTGCGCTCGTGCTGCAAGGCGGCTTCATGCAGCAAGCCGCCGGTCTTCTCGGTAAAACCGGGAAAGAAAAAATACTTTGTCAGCGGCAGGCGGGGATGCGGCGAGGGCAGTCCATGACAACCTTCCACCCACGCTTCGGCGCTCAGCCCTTCGAGGTTGAGCCAGACCGGTTGCGGCCTGGCGGCTGCCATTGCCGCGATGTACTGCTCGGGTATGTCGCAGCCGAAGAACTCGATGACGATATCGGCCATGTCATCGGCGGCAAACACAGCCACCTGCGTCTGCCAATGGCGCACCGTGACGCCGGCAATCCGTTGGACTGCTGTGTTGCACACCACCTCGGGACAGATTTTCTGAAAGCTGCCCAAATCGTCGACGTATAAGGTGACGGCAATGCCATGCTCGCGCTGCAATTGCAGCGACAACCGCCAGCAGATGCCAATATCGCCAAAGTTATCGACGACCCTGCAAAACAGGGCCAGCGAACGGTTGGACTCATCCGAATGAAGCATTTTTTCAGTACGCTAAAAAGGGCCGACCGTTGACTGCCAACCGGGGGGAAAAGGATATCGCTTGCGACGCCACGCCTGCGATAAAGGCAGAGGCGCAGCATCGTTATCAATCCGGAATAACATTGCCTTAAGACAGCTGCATTTCCGCAAATCCTACAGGTGAATCGGGTGAACGCTGATACGCCGTCGGGCAATTCAAGAGCAATCTGACAACCGGGCCTGAGCGACACGATTTACATGATGAATCTGTAAAACGTGTAGCGAAATTTAGGCCGATCACGGTCCCAACGAAGCAGGAAGCGGTTTGGATTGTCTCATGCAAGGCCTGCGGGCTCTTGCCGTGACAATCGAGTCGCCTGCCAGTGAAGACAAGGTCGTCAACTGACATTGCAATTTTTCACTCACAGGAGAGCAACATGAACTTCATCATCTGGATCGTCGTCGGCGGCATCATCGGCTGGCTTGCAAGCATGGTCATGCGCACCAATGCGCAACAAGGCATGTTTTTGAACATCGTGGTCGGTATCGTCGGCGCAATGCTGGGCGGCTGGCTGATCGCGCCGTTGCTTGGCCAGGGCACGATCAATTCAAATGACTTCAGTCTCGGTGGTCTGGCTGTATCGTTCATTGGTGCCCTGATTCTGCTGGCAATTGTCAACTTGGTGCGGCGCGGCAGCCCGCGTTAAACCGATTTGCTGACTGTGCGGCCTGGTGCCGCAAGTCGACGAGAAGTGCCGTGCCATGAATTCCTGGCGCGGCATTTTTCATTTGTGCAAGGCTGGCGGCAAGAGTCAGCATATAGATTGCGATATTGCAAAGCCCATTTCACCGTGTGCAACGCCGGTTTCCAAGGGATGGTGCAATGCGCAAAAAACAGTCAATACCGCTGATGCAATAGGTGAATATTAGTTCGCCCGCACAGCTGGAACTTCGCGAGATATCTCATTTTCACCCCTCATGCGGCCTAGCATAGTTACAAAAGCGTCAACACTTTTGGGAACCGCCGGCTTGCGCAGACATCGCGTGGACGCCCGGATTGCTGAAACTTGGGACATTACTTTCACGCAGTTTCAGCGATGGAAAACATCGCTGCTTTCATGAGGGGGTTTTTCCAGATGAAACTACGAAGCATATTCAACAATCTGCCTGGCGCTGGAATGTACACAGGCTCGAATGCGCCTTCGTCGCCCAGATCCGATGTCAGCGATCAGGAAAGCGATTCCAGTTGGGCTTCGGCACGTTCCCGGACATCCGGCGAAACCATGCCGCCGCCCATGCCCACCCGGCGCCGCAACCCGCCGCGTGCCGGCAGCCTGCCAACCCCGTTCGAGCGGGATACCTGTGTTTTCCAGGAGAACCGCAAGCTCCGGCGCGACAGGGTAGAGACGGTGCTCGAGGCGGTCCTGGACACAAACGTCAAGCTACCGCGCCGGTTCTTCGATGGCCAGCGCACGCCGATCGAATCCCTGTCGGCCTACCTGAACATGTCCCACGTCGAATGCTCACCGAACGATGCGCATCGATCGCTGAACTTCATCACCGCCGCCCTCGCCATGGCGACGGGCATCCATAACAAGAACGATCTGTCTGCGACCACGCGCCCGCTGTTCGAACACGATCATGAAATTCACAAGGCTGAAGCAAACCAGATGCTGCAGCAGATCAATGCGCAATTTCCCGAACTTGCAAACACCCCGATTGGCACCATCAGCTACGACCCGAACGCACCTGAACAGGCCGACGAGCGGATACCGTACCTCCTCAATCTGATCGAGGCATCCCACAATACGAAGCTCAACATCTGCCTTCTGGGCGTCGAAGCCCACCGAAGCTCACGCGGCAAACAGGCGGCATATCTCGTGACGCAAAATGAATTCCGACACGAAGGCGCCTCGGCTGAAGGCAATGCCTACATGGTCTACGACGAGGAAAACGGCAGGTTCATGCCGCTGCGTACAAGGGAGATGCTGACAAATCCACGTCTGTCGCCAGGCCTTCGCTTCGCTAAAAAGTCGGTGTCCCAAAAGATCAGCTGCGCGGCGTCCGACATTCGCCATGCTGTTTCTTTTTCTGCGCGCGTCAAGGCCTACGCGCTATCCGACCCGGAACTGTACGAAAAGGCTGTCGACAAGGCGACCGGAAAACCCAAGGTCATGGGCAACGATTCCAACGAAAATGAATACATCAAGGAGTGGTTGAAACGGACCGATCCGGATTACAAGCTCAAGAAACAGGCACGTCTGAGCGATTCGAAGTTCCAGAAATTCAAAAGCGCGCTGCCATTCACACTCAACAGGCTGACTGAAAACCCGTACCTGGATTTCAAAACTCCTGCGCTCAGCGACATGCTCAATGACGTCGCCAGCAGGCCAAGCCGCAAAGAGCGAAAGTTCATCAAGAAGGCGATCTACCGGAACTACGTCATGGCCGCGGAGCCTGCTGCGCTGAACCCTTTGCCACCGGCACCGGTTGCCTTTGCAGGACCTGACCAGTTCAGAAATATCATGGGCAACTTCAACGCGTTGCTGCAACCTGGCGGCGACCCGAGCCGCAGCCCATTTGCCGACAATAAATATTATGGCGTTCGTGAGATGCTCACGGCCGCGCAAGTCTCCGTTACCGAAGGCTTCAAGACCGGGAACAGCCATGACATAAGCGTTGCACATGGCAAATGCCAGCGTGTCTTGCGCAAACTCACCTCCAGCGCAGATCGCAATGGCGTTGCCCAGGATGCAGGCCCCGCCGACCTGCTTTTCAAAATGAAGGTTCTGGAACAGTCGCTCGCGCAACTCAAGGAAAATCAGGCGTTGCCTCCGCATCAGCGCATGGCAGAAATAGCAGACGTGTTGCGCAAATGCGGGTTCTTGGAAGAGCATGTAACGCGATTTACCAATGCCGTCGAGCCGGTCATGGCGCAGCGGCGCGATGCAGTGGCGAGCCTGCAGCGTTTTCTGGTTAGCGATGCAAAGCTCCAGGGCCACTCTGGCGAGGCAATCGAAGCAATGCCGGAACTCGACCTTATCTCCCAGACAAAAACAGTAATCAACGAACGGCAGCTGGCCCTGAATAAAGTATTGGAGCAAATCGAAAAAACGAACCAGGAAATTGCTGACCATGAAAATTACATGGCCACGCAAGCCGATCCGAATAACCGGTTCAACGTGCCGGCAGAGCCGGGCTCTTTCCTCAATCGCATGTTCGCGTCAATGGCCTTTGGCGGCGCATCGGGTTCTACCATCGAAAGCCAGTTGGCAGCGCTGCGCACGGGCCTCGTGCAAACGCAAAGCAAGGTTGTAGAACTCGAAATATTCGCACTCGAAAACCGGGATGCAGAAGAACATGCGGAGACACAGGCAAGACAGCTCGAAGATTCAGCCGCCGTGTGGGCCGCAATCAATGCCATCTGGCGCGAGTGTGATGCCTTGAAGACCCGCACTGCCTCGCTGGAAAACCATTCCACCCTGTTGGAAGCGTCCAGCCGGACCTTGCGTGGGCCGATGAACGAAGTTTTCCGTTACATGGATGCGTAGGTCAGCTGAAACCTTTGCGGCGGCAAGCTCAGGCGCATCCAGGGTTTGCCGCAGCACGCAATCTGCTGGCAATACGCGGCAGGTTTGGCGCAGTTGATGGGGCGCTTCCTGAAGCTGCCTTTTGCCAAGCGCCGGGCGCTTGAAAAGTATTCGATGAAACATGTGTCCGCCCGTTGACAATGCCAGAAGATGGCCTCGCAACAGTCCCTTGTCGGGGCCGGAGCGCGACCGTGCACCGGCAGTGTCGCTGGAACCGCCTCGCGGCGATACGGCACGTGGCCTGAAACATGCGTTGCTGGCGCCGCTGAGGCTTTTTTCTGCTGGCAACGCCAGAGGCGACAAAGGTCAAAAGGGCCGCTACCCGAAGGTGCCGACCGCGCCGCCCTCGCCTGTGTCCGAACCGGAACTGACGCCCCGCCAACGATACCGCCAGCAGCTACGCGCTGCTGCACGTGACCGTGTGTTGGGAATCGCTTAAAACTGGACCACGGTTTTCATCTAAAACTGACCCACCCTATTTGCGCGTAGATTACACCGCGTCTGTGGATAAGTCTTCTGGTCTGGTTCCTGGATCTCCTTTCTTTGCTGGTTTTTTGGTAGA
>JANXSS010000438.1 GCA_025356535.1 Herminiimonas sp. | reverse complement strand
AATGCGACGGCGCTGGCCTGTCGCGCCGATGATTTCGGCGAAGGCGTGCGCGAGCTCATGAGTGTCTGGTCGAACTTCCGGGTCGAGCAGGTCTACCGTTCCGATTCGCTTGGCGTGATCCGTTCCGGCGCGCGCTGGCTGTCGCTGTTTTCGTTCGGCTGGCTGCTGCGCAAGTGGCGCGCCAATCCGCCTAATGCGCTGCTCGACAATACGCCGCTCAATACGCTGTTGAACCGCATGCTGAATTTTCCGCGGCTCGATGCGGCGCTCATGGATGGCAAGCTGCATGCGCTTGCCATCACCGCCTCGTCCTATACGGCCGGACATCACATCACGTTTTATCAGAGCGAAGCGGCAATCGAGCCGTGGGTCCGCACCCAGCGCCTGTCGGTGCGTGGCCAGATCGGCGTCGAGCACCTGCTGGCGTCGTCGGCAATACCGCTGATCTTTCCGGCCACACCGATCTTTTGCAATGGCCGGCGCGAATATTTCGGCGATGGCTCGATGCGCCAGCTGGCACCGATTTCACCGGCAATCCACCTCGGCGCGGAAAAGGTGCTGGTCGTCGGCAACGGCAGGTTATCCGAACCGAGGCAAGAAACAGGACAGGATGCGCAATACCCGAGCCTGGCGCAGATTGCCGGGCATGCGATGTCGAGCATCTTTCTCGACAGCCTGGCCGTCGATATCGAACGCATGACCCGAATCAACCTGACACTTTCCTACCTGACCGACGAACAGCGCGCCCGCACGCCCCTGCGACCGGTGGAGCTGCTGATCATTTCGCCCTCGCAGCGTCTCGACGAAATCGCCAGCCGGCATGTCGACAGCCTGCCGGCACCGATACGGATGATCCTTGCCGGCATAGGCGCCACCGAAGTGCGCGGCGCCGCATTGGCCTCCTACCTGTTGTTCGAATCGTCCTATACGCAGGAATTGATCGCCCTGGGAGTCCGGGATGCCGAAGCCCGTAAGGAGGAAGTCATTGCGTTTTTCGGCGCTTATGTCGAGCGTGCCGCACACCGCCATTTGTCAGGTGGCGAGCAAAGCGAGGATGCACAAACGACTGTGGCCGCTTGACGCGACCACATTGGACATTGGCTGATACGGGTTACCCGACCCACGCGCGCCATGCCGGCGGCCGGACCAGGACTGCTGCCACGAATCAGCGACCGTTGTAATAGTGCTGATCGCGTCCGTAACCATGATGACCATGATTCCAGTAGCGTCGCTGTGGATAGGTGTCGTAGTAGACCACGGGTCCGTACAGCGGTGCCGGGCGAACGTAGACCGGCGCAGGTGCGTAATACACGGGTGCGGGCTCGACGTAGACGCGTTGTGGTTGCTGGTAGACCACCTGTGGCTGGCTGTAGACGGGCGCGGCGTAGACCGGATAGCCCACGGCAGGCACGCCGATGTTGACCGACCAGTTCACGCGATCGTACGCGCTGGCAAGGGGCGTAGCCAGCAGCAGCATTACGCCTGCAATGCCGGTGGCAAGGCCATGTGTCAGGAATCTGTTCACGATGATTCTCCTTTTTCGTAGGTCTTCATTTAACGCCCGATCACGCATTTGGGCGAGCCGATTCCAGCAAACCCACGGTAAGAACTGAAACAATTTGTTTCCACGGCGGACGCCTGTCGTGCCGACCGGTGCCCGGGCGTTGCATTCGTTATTCGACGCCTGCGCCCGATTCGTGTTGATTCGGCGTCTGCAACACGTTACCCTATCGTATTGCTGTCATGTTTAATTGCCTATTAGCAATTAAAATATTCGGGAATCAAATGTGAATGCAAAGTATCTGAAACAGTGGTGCCTGTTTCTGGTCATGTCGCTCTTTGCGGCGATGGCTTTTGGCAGGGAAGTCGGGCGCACTGCAATCGACACGGTTCCGGTCGCCAGCCTGCCGCAGGAAGCACGACAGGCGCTTGTCCAGATCAGGCGTGGTCCGCCCTATACCTATGCAAAGGACGGCGTCGTCTTTGGCAACCATGAAAAAATCTTGCCACGGCAACCCCGCGGGTACTATCGCGAGTTCACCGTAAAGACGCCCGGCAGCCGCAGTCGCGGCGCAAGGCGTCTTATCGTCGGTGGCGAACCGGCGACATCGCGCGAGATCTATTACACGGCCGATCACTACGCAAGCTTCATGCAAGTACGGGAATAACGAACGGCAATGCGATCTGACAACATGAACATGTCCGAAATAATCCGTGTCCTGGCAGAGGGAGAAATGAGTTTGTTTAAAACCGTGCCGCCAAACGTGGTCCAGTCGATTCGGGCATTCCGGGTGACCGATCTGCAGGCGGAGGCAGCGCAGCTCGGGCAGCACTTTCTGTATGCATATTGTGCGGAAGCGACGACGAAGCAGCAGGTGCTGGCGATGATTGCAGAGTCGTTCCAGTTCCCCAAGCATTTCGGCAAGAATTTCGACGCACTGGGCGACTGCCTGACAGACCTCGCACACAAGTCGGGTCCGCAACCCGGCTTTCTTGTGGTTCTGGAACAATTGCCGAACACGCCGAAGTTCGACAAGGAAGCACGCGAAACCCTGCTCGATGTCTTTCGCGACGCCGCCGATTTCTGGGCCGACAAGAAGGTAGCCTTCCGGGTGTTCTACTCGTTTCAGTAGCACCCGCAGCGCCGTCCCGCCGGGTGATTCCGCGTGCCAGCCAAAGCCGCTGGTCTTCTTCAAGGTAAGACAGATGCCTGACACCGTTTCGCTGCCCAACGTCAGCATGTCCCACCTCGATACACTCGCGCCGCGCGAGCGCGTGCCGCCAACCGTGGCTGGTCATCGGCCTCGCATATTGCTGCTCTACGGCTCCCTGCGCGCAACCTCCTACAGCCGGCTCCTGGTGTTGGAAGCGGAGCGCCTGCTGCGGCATTTTGGCGCCGAAACACGTGTTTTCGATCCGCATGACCTGCCGATGGTCGACAGCGTCTCAGCCGACCATCCGAAGGTCCAGGAACTGCGCAGGCTCTCCGAATGGTCCGAAGGGCAGGTCTGGTGCAGCCCGGAGCGTCATGGCGCCATGACCGGGGTGTTCAAGTCGCAAATCGACTGGTTGCCCCTGGAAATCGGCAGCGTGCGGCCAACCCAGGGACGCACCCTTGCAGTCATGCAGGTCTCGGGCGGCTCGCAGTCCTTCAATGCCGTCAACCAGCTGCGCGTGCTGGGGCGCTGGATGCGCATGGTCACGATCCCGAACCAGTCGTCGGTCGCAAAGGCCTATTCGGAATTCGACGAGGCCGGCCGGATGAAGCCGTCTGCCTATTACGACCGGCTGGTCGACGTCATGGAAGAGCTGTTCAAGTTCACGCTGCTGGTGCGCGACCAGTCGGATTACCTGACGAGTCGCTACAGCGAGCGCAAGGAGGCAAACCCGGCGCTGGTGCGCGAGCTTGCCGCTGCTGCGATGTCCCATGAAGCGCCAGCGTCGTTGGCAAGCGACGAGCTTGAGTAACGGGCTTGATTGACGGGTTTGATTGACGAGCTTGAGTCACGGGCTTGAGTGACGAGCTTAATTAACAGGTTTGATTAACGCGCTCGGTTAACCGGCCCGAATTTCTATTGAAAATCTGCCCGGGTTGTCGCTTGTTTCATTCCCGCATTGCGATTGCCGCCGCGCTGCAATCCGAAATGCCGGTACGGTACAATGCGCGCCATGAGAAATATCGTGATTCTGATCTCTGGCCGGGGCAGCAACATGCGGGCAGTGGTCGAGGCGGCGGCAGCACGCAGATGGCCGGCCAGGATTGCCGCCGTCATCTCCAGCCGCCCGGATGCGCCCGGGTTGGCCTTTGCAAGAGACCAGGGCATCGAGACGGCCATCGTGGACAGCCGGCTGTTTGCCACGCGCGAGCTGTTCGACGCGCAACTGCAGGCGGCAATCGACAGGCATGCGCCCGACCTGTTGCTGCTGGCAGGCTTCATGCGGATACTGACTGCCGGCTTCGTCAGTCACTATGCCGGCCGCATGTTGAATATCCACCCTTCGCTGCTGCCCAGCTTTCCGGGGCTGGCAACCCACCGCCAGGCGCTCGACGCCGGCGTCAAGCTGCACGGTGCGACGGTGCACTTCGTCACGCCGCAGCTCGACCACGGGCCGATCATTGCCCAGGCTGCGGTGCCGGTGCTGGCTGACGACACTGAAGAAAGCCTGGCACGGCGGGTCCTGGCCGAGGAACACCTGTTGTACCCGCGCGC
>JANXSS010000412.1 GCA_025356535.1 Herminiimonas sp. | reverse complement strand
TCTGCTGGAAGGTGAAAAAATCAGCTACAAGAGCGCCGGCAAGGCGCCGACTCTCGAAGTGCCGCCGGACCTGACCCAGCTCCAGCGCGACAACCGCTATGCGATTCCCGAGACCAACCGTGGTACGGCGACGGCATCGGGCTACAACCTCGAGCAGGGCACCAAGCCTGCGAACGCCACCGCGCCAGCCGTGGTGGCGCCCAATGCAACCCAGGACATGCGCGTCGAACGCGCCGGCAACCAGCGCTGGCTGGTGGTCAGGCAGTCGCCGGAGATTCTCTGGCCGCAGATCAAGGATTTCTGGCAGGAGTCGGGTTTTCTGATCAACATCGACACGCCCAATGCCGGCGTGATGGAAACCGACTGGGCCGAGAACCGCGCCAAGATTCCACAGGACTTCATCCGCAACTCGATTGGCAAGGTGCTCGATTCCCTCTATTCGACCGGCGAGCGCGACAAGTTCCGCACCCGGCTCGAACGTGCGGCCGACGGTTCGACCGAAATCTACATCAGCCATCGCGGCGCCCAGGAAGTCCTGGTCGGCACGCAAAAGGAAAGCACCGTCTGGACACCGCGTCCGGCCGACCCGGAACTGGAAGCGGAATTCCTGTCGCGCCTGCTGGTTCGTTTGGGTAACGACACGACCCGCGCAAAGGCGCAGGTCGCCAGTGCCGCAGTCGCACAACCGGTGCGCGCCACCATCACCAAGTCGGCTGCCGGCAGTTCGCTGCAGGTCGATGAAGGCTTCGACCGTGCCTGGCGCCGCGTCGGCCTGGCACTCGACCGGGTCGGCTTCACGGTCGAGGATCGCGACCGCACCCAGGGCGTGTATTTCGTGCGCTACGTCGACCAGGTAACCGATGCCAAGGACAAGGAAGCCGGCAAGGGATTCTTTGCCCGCATGTTCAGTTCGTCCGACGACAAGAACAAGGCGGTGCAGCGCTACCGGGTTTCGGTCAAGGGTAGCGGCAACGTCAGCCAGGTCACCGTGCAGGGCGCGGATGGCAAGGCAGATGTCTCCGCCACCAGCCAGCGGATCCTGACGCTGCTGAGCGAGCAGCTGAAATAGGCTGGTGCAACCCTTGCCGGCAGGGCTGCACGCATGCCGTGATGGCCTGCCGCCTGCGGGTCGCAGCGCGGTTCGAGACCGAATGAAACGGAAAGGCCGGGTTTGAGATTTGCAAGTCTAGGCAGCGGCAGTGAAGGCAATGCGCTGCTGGTTTCCTCGGGTGCTGCCGACATGCGGACCACCGTCATGCTCGATTGCGGCTTTGGCATTCGCGAAACCGAGCGTCGCCTCGCGCGCCTCGGCATGTTGCCCACCGATGTCACCGGCATCGTCGTCACCCACGAACACCAGGATCATGTCGGCGGCGTGTTCAAGTTCGCGCGCCGGCACGGCATGCCGGTGTGGCTGACCCATGGCACGGCGCAGGCAATCGGCGCCGACGCCCGTGGCGTCACCACCCATTTCTGCCGCGACGCGCAAATGATCGCCATCGGCACCTTGCAGATCCTACCCTATACGGTGCCGCACGATGCACGCGAACCGGTGCAGTTCGTCATCGGCGACGGCACGCGCAAGCTGGGCGTGCTCACCGATGCCGGTCATGCAACACCGCACCTGATCGAGGCCCTGGGCGGTTGCGACGCGCTCATGCTCGAATGCAACCACGACCGCGCCATGCTGGCCGATTCATTGTATCCACCGTCGCTGAAGTACCGCATCGGCGGCGACTATGGTCACCTGTCGAACCAGACACCTCGGAAATTTTGGCGGCAATCGACCAGGCGCGCCTGAAGACCGTGGTGGGCGCGCATCTGAGCCGGCAGAACAACACGGCGGCCCTCGCACGCGCGGCGCTGTGTGCGGCAATCGATGTTGCCCGCACCAGTATCCTGATCGCCTGTCAGGAAGACGGTTTCTCCTGGATCGAGATCGACTGAGCGGCTGCGGCGCGGTCCTGCGTTGCGGTGCCCGCATGCCGAATCCGGTCGATGACGCAGGCAATCACCAGCGGCTCGGAAGCCAGCGCTACATGGCCGATGCCGGCGAAGGCGATGTTGTGCGCGCCGGCGAGGAAGGAAGACGTCGGCGGCGCGATGATGTTGTCATGGCTCGAA
>JANXSS010000480.1 GCA_025356535.1 Herminiimonas sp. | reverse complement strand
TCGACGCGCGCTCCGGCATCATGGTCACCGGCAGCCATAATCCGCCGGACTACAACGGTTTCAAGATGGTGCTGGCCGGCGAAGCAATCCATGGCGAGGCGATCACCGCCCTGTACGATGCGATCGCCGGCGGCAAGCTCGCCGATGCCGACGGCAAAAGTGGAGACGGCAAGGGCAGCTACCGCACGCATGACATCCGCGCCGCCTACCTCGAGCGCATCAGCGGCGACGTCAGGCTGGCGCGGCCGATGAAGATCGTCATCGATTGCGGCAACGGCGTCGCCGGCGCCTTCGCGGGCGACCTCTACCGCGCCATGGGTTGCGAGGTCACCGAGCTGTTCTGCGAGGTCGATGGCAACTTTCCGAATCACCATCCCGATCCCGCCCATCCGGAAAACCTGCAGGACCTGATCCGCAGCCTGGAGGACAACGACGCCGAAATCGGCCTGGCCTTCGACGGCGACGGCGACCGTCTCGGCGTGGTCACCAAAGATGGCCAGATCATCTATCCGGACCGCCAGCTCATGCTGTTTGCCGAAGACGTCCTCACCCGCCATCCCGGCCAGCAGATCCTCTACGACGTCAAGTGCACGCGGCACCTGGCGCCCTGGATCACGGCGCGCGGCGGCGTGCCGCTGATGTGGAAGACCGGCCACTCGCTGGTCAAGGCCAAGCTGCGCGAAACCGGGGCGCCGCTGGGCGGCGAGATGAGCGGCCATGTCTTCTTCAAGGACCGCTGGTACGGCTTCGACGACGGCCTGTATGCCGGCGCCCGGCTGCTCGAACTGATGAGCCGGGTCGCCGATCCGTCGCAGGTGCTCAATGCCCTGCCGCAGTCGACCAGCACGCCGGAACTGCACCTGGAACTGCAGGAAGGCGAAAATGCGGCGCTGATCGCACGACTGCAGCAGCAGGCGCGCTTCGACGGCGCCGACCGGATCATCACCATCGACGGCCTGCGGGTCGAGTATCCGGACGGCTTCGGCCTGGCGCGTTCGTCCAACACCACGCCGGTCGTCGTCATGCGTTTCGAGGCCGAATCGCAGGCCGCCCTGGCACGCATCCAGGCAACTTTCCGTGCGGTGATCCTGGCTGCCAGGCCAGACGCGCAGCTGCCGTTCTGAGCCAACCTGCAGCCTCTGCTCCGGTGGCCCTGAAGATCCTCGTCGTGCGGGTGTCCTCGCTGGGTGACGTCGTGCACAACATGCCGATGCTGGCGGATTTGCACCGGTATTGTCCGAACGCCGAAATCGACTGGGTGGTCGAGGAAGCCTACGCACCGCTGGTGCGCCTGAACCGTTGCGTCGCAAAAGTGATACCGTTTGCGCTGCGGCGCTGGCGCCGCTCGCTGCTGGCCGCCGGCACCCGTGCCGAGCTGGCACGGTTCAGGCAGACATTGCGCGAGGTAGCCTATGACCTGGTGTTCGACACCCAGGGCCTGTTGAAGACGGCGCTGGTCATGCGCATGGCGCGCCTGGCGCCGGGCGGGCGGCGCATCGGCCTGGCCAATGCGACGCTCGGTTCCGGCTATGAGCCGGTGTCGCGCATCTTTCATGACGCCAGCATTGCGGTGCCGCTGCGCGCGCATGCCGTCGCACGTGCGCGGGCCGTTGCCGCCGGCGCACTCGGACAGGCGCCTGCCGCGACGATGGCCGACTTCTGCCTGGATGCGCCGCCGGTGTCGGCGGCGGCGTCCGCCTGGCTGCCGACGGTTCCCTACGCGGTGTTTTTTCACGGTACCGCGCGGGCAGCCAAGCAGTGGGCGCCGGCGCACTGGATTGCAGTCGGGCGCATGCTTGCAGCGCGCGGCATGCCGGTGCTGCTGCCGTGGGGCTCGGCTGCCGAGCACCTGGCGGCGCAGTCGCTTGCGGCAGCCATTCCCGGCGCGCTGGTGCTGCCGGGCCTGCCGATGATGGACGCGGTCGTGCTGGCCCGGCAGGCGGCGCTGGTGGTGGGCCTCGACAGCGGCCTGACGCATATAGCGGCCGCCTACTGCCGGCCGACGGTCGAACTGTATTGCGACTCGCCGCGCTGGAAGACGGAGGGGAACTGGTCGCCGCAGATCATCAACCTGGGCGACACCGGTCACCCGCCGGCAGTCGCAGCGGTGCTGGCGGCGATCGAACGCCTGCTGGGCGCGGCCGGACCGGCCGAACGGCCAGTGCCGGTACAACGATAGTCAGGATTCGAGGGCATTCTCATGGCGACACCAGAGTCACGACGCGCAGGCAATGCGCCCGGCAGCCAAAGCCTGCAGCAGGAGCCGGCCGACAATGCAGCGATGGCCGGCCAGATCGTCACGCTCTGGCAATCCGGCTGGGAGTCCGGTGCGCTGGCGCCGGGGGCGATCGCCGCACTCGAGGCCGGCAAGGTGCTGTATCTGCCGCACCTGGCCTTTGCCCTCGCGCCGGGCGAGGCGCGGCTGCTGACGCCGGCGGTGCGCAATCCGAAGGCGCGCAACATCAGCCTGGGCGCCGACGCGCTGCTTAAAGGCGCGGTCGGCGACGCCGCGACCCTGGCCGAACTGGCCGGCATGATCGGCCGCTTTCGCCGGCAGGCGGCGCAGCTGATCGAGGCCATGTTGCCGCAGTACCGGGATGCTATGCGCCTGGCGCCGACGAGCTACCGTCCGGCGAAGGTCGAGACCCGGGCCCAGTCCTGGCGCGCCGACGACCGCCGGCTGCACGTGGATGCGTTTCCGTCGCGGCCGAATTACGGCGAGCGCATCCTGCGGGTGTTTTCCAACATCAATCCGGAGGGCGTGCCGCGCATCTGGCGCATCGGCGAGCCGTTCGAAGCCGTGGCGCGCCATTTCCTGCCGCGTGCCAAGGCCTATTCCGGCTGGCAGGCAAGATGCCTGCAGGCGCTGCGAATCACGAAAAGCCTGCGCAGCGAGTACGATCACCTGATGCTGCAACTGCACGACGGCATGAAGTCCGACCTCGACTATCAGCAGGATGCGCAGCAGATGACGATGGCGTTTGCGCCGGGATCGACCTGGATCTGTTTTTCAGACCAGACCTCGCATGCCGTCATGTCGGGCCAGTTCATGCTCGAGCAGACGCTGCACCTGCCGGCGCTGGCGCAATATGACCGCAGCGCCAGTCCGCTGGCGATTCTCTCGCGCCTGACCGGACGTGCGCTGATCTGATGCAGGCAGCCACAACCGGCATGCTGCGACGCCTGTATGGCCTGCTCTGGTGGCTGGCGCTGCCGCTGGTGCTGGCGCGCCTGTGGTGGCGCGGGCGGCGCGAACCCGGTTACCGGCAACATGTCGGCGAGCGCTTCGGACGCGCGCCATCCCCATCGGCCCTGCCTGCCATGCCGACGTTGTGGGTGCATGCGGTGTCGGTCGGCGAGACCCGCGCCGCCGAACCGCTGATCGATGCGCTGGTAGCCGGCTGGCCGCAGCATCGCATCCTGCTCACGCACATGACGCCCACCGGACGCGCCACCGGCGCGGCGCTCTATGCGCGCCACGGCGCGCGGCTGGTGCAGGCCTATCTGCCGTATGACACCGCGACGATGATGGCCCGGTTCTTCAAGGCGTACCGGCCGCAGGCATGCCTGCTGATCGAAACCGAAGTCTGGCCGAACCTGGTGGCGCAAGCCAATGCGCGGCGCATTCCGGTGGCGCTCGTCAGCGCGCGCCTGTCGGCGCGCTCGCTGCAACGCGGCCTGTGGCTGCGCGGCCTGATCGGCGCGGCCGCGCGCGGTCTTGCCTGCGCCGGCGCGCAGACGCCGGCCGATGCGGCACGGCTGCAGCAGCTCGGCGTGGCCCCGGTTGGCGTCACCGGCAGCATCAAGTTCGATGTCGTGCCGCCGGCCGGGCAGCTGGCGTTGGGCGCGCGCTGGCGCCGCCAGCTCGGCCGGCGTGCGGTGCTGCTGTGCGCCAGTACCAGGGAAGGCGAAGAAGCCGCAATCCTGGCGGCGCTGCAGGCAATGCCGGTCGACCTGCTGCTGGTGATCGTGCCACGCCATCCGCAGCGTTTCGATGCGGTGGCCGCACTGATCGCCGCGCAGGGACTGGCCTCGATGCGCCGTTCGGCACTTGGCGAGGCGATGCTCGCGCCACAGGTTCGGGTGCTGCTGGGCGACAGCATGGGCGAGATGTTTGCCTACTACGCAGCCGCAGACGTGGCCTTCATCGGCGGCAGCCTGATGCCGCTTGGCGGCCAGAACCTGATCGAAGCCTGCGCGGTCGGCACGCCGGTCCTGATCGGGCCGCACACCTTCAATTTTTCAGTGGTGACGCAGGACGCCATCGACGCCGGCGCCGCATTGCGCATCGACGACGCCGCCGCACTGCTGGCTTCGGCCCAGGCATTGCTGGGCGACGCTGCGGTGGCAGGAGCGATGGCCGGTGCGGCACGCGCTTTCGCGATGCAGCACCGGGGCGCCACGGCACGCACCATGCAGATGCTCGAACCGTTGCTCGCGCCGCTGCGCCATCTTCCCTAGCCTGTCGAACACACCTTAGAGCAGATTTCGTAATGGCATACGCGCGCTACGCACCGCTTCGCACCACATTACGGCGTTGCAGCGCGCTGGTGTAGCCGCTACACGGCCCCCTGCGCCTTGCACTGCGGGCCGAATCGATACGCATCACGCAAATGCCATTTCGAATTCTGCGCTAGCCAGGTAGCGGCTTGAGGCGGCGCAGCACGGTCTGCGGCCCGGCCGGCCAGCCGAGCGGGCCGAACCACACGCCGCCGCCGATGGCCAGGCTGATCAGCACGCCGTAGGTCGCCAGGGCGACCGCCTGCGCCAGGAAAATTCCCGGCAGTCCCGCGCCCAGTGTCAGCGCCAGCCAGCCGCCGGAGGCTGCCACGATCAGGCGCGCGACATTGCCCAGCACCGGCCACAGCAGCCGTCCGGCGCCCTGCGAGGCAAAAAACAGGATCAGGCCGAGGCCGAGGAAGCCATAGGTCGGGCCGACCGTTTGCAGGTAAATGGTGCCGGCTTCCAGGATCGCCGGGTCGGTTGCGAAAAGCGACAGCCATGCGTGCGGAAAGAAGGCGGCCCACAGGCCGATCGCCTCGGTCACGCCGAACGCCAGGGCCGCGCCGATCCAGGTAGCGCGCAGTGCGCGCTCGCGCAGGCCGGCGCCGATGCAGCTGCCGACCATGGCGATCAAGGGCGCGCCGAGGCCGAAGACCAGCGGCACCAGCAGATACTCCAGGCGCGACGCCGTGCCATAGCCGGCAATGGCCGCAATGCCGAAGCCGCCTGCCTGCGCCGTTGCAATCGCAATGACCAGGTTGGTTGCAACGGTCGACACCGCACCGATGGCGCCGACGCGCAGGATGTCGTGAAACAGCGACCAGCGATACACCACGCCGCGCACGGCAGGGCGCAACAGGCTGTTGCGCGACCACAGGTAGCCGGCAAGCGCGACGATGCCGCAGGCGTAGAAGATCAAGAGCGCGATGGCGCCACCGGCAATGCCCAGCGCCGGCACCGGACCCCAGCCGAAGATCAGCAGCGGCGACAGCGGAATCAACACCACCGTTCCCGCAACCGTCACCTGTGCCGGCACGGCCATGTTGCCGGTGCCGCGCACCACCGCCGCAAGCGAGTTGAACAGCCAGATCAGCACGGCCCCGGCAAACACCCAGTTCGAATAGGTCAGCGCCGCGGTGAGCGCGCCGCCGCTGCCGCCCATGCGGGTATAGAGCAGGCGGCCGCCCAGCAGGATGCCGATGCAAAACACCAGCCCGAGGCCGACGCCGATGACGATTGCATGCATCACCAGCGCATCGGCATCGGCGCGCCGCCGTGCGCCGAGTGCGCGGGCAATCGCCGAGGCGATCGCGCCGCCCATGGCGCCGGCCGACAGCATCGTCATCAGCATCACGACCGGGAAAACCAGCGCCATGCCGGCCAGCGCATCGGTGCCGAGCTTGCCGACAAAATAGGTCTCGATCAGGCCCACCGATGCCTGCGACACCATCACCAGCACGTTCGGCGCGCCCAGTCGCAGCAGCGTCGCAACGATCGGCCCCTCAAGCAACATGCGGGTGCGTGCGCTGATTTCCGGTGCTGGCGAAAGGGGCGTCGGTGCGTGGCTGTCCATGAATTACCCCTGAGGTCGGTGGGTGGAAAATTAGATGATGGTCATCATACATAAAATCCGGCGGGTTGGTTCCCTTCGTTGAATCCTGCCGCCATTGACGCACGTCATCAATCTTTGCGGACCCTCAACAAGCTTATTGACACCGACACGGTGCAAAAACACACTTGCAACGCGGTGCGGTGCTCGGCAACGGGCCGGCGCCATCGGCAAGCACACGGCACGCGGCACGCGGCACGCAGCGGCAATGCACGGCCGCCTCTGTTCTGCCGGCATCAGTACGCCAGGACGGCTTCATCCCCGCACTTTGGATTTCGCATTCATCACAAGGACGTCGAACATGGTTTCACCGGTCCAGTACCTGCGCGCCTACACCGGCATCGATCTTGCCCTTCCTGTCGAGCGGCAGTCGCTTTCGGCTGTCGACAACGTCGTACAGCGGCAAGGCACGCCAGGCGCCAGTACACCTGTCAGGCCGAGCACGACCGAAGCCATCTACGACGCGGTGGTCGGCGTGGACCGTGTCGGCAATTGCAACTTCGATCAAACCGGTGAGGAACCCGAGCGGCTGCACGCTTCCGGACTTGGCAAGCTCTCGCGCATTGCCCGCGAGATGCAATCGAAGGCAGGCGCCTCGCCGTCGACGCGGCAAGCGCTGTCGGCAATCGGGTCTGCCGCCGCGACCTACCAGGACCTGCTGGTGGGCAACCGGCAGCGCATACCGAAGGATTTGAACGGCCTTGGCAGCCGCCATACGCTGGTTCGCGGCGTCAACTGCACCATCTTCGAGATGACCAATTCGATGAGCGAGGCAGAAGTCGCCACCTTCCGGCGCAAGACGGCCATGCATGTCAATGCGGTCGAGAGGCCGGCCGGCACCGATGTCGAAGGCGGCCAGACCACCTACAAGATCGTGCTCGGCGTGGGAGGTTTCGGCACGGCGCGCATTGCCCGCAACATCATGAACGACACCTATGTGGCGGTAAAAAAAACCCATCCGACGATCGACGTCAGCGAGTCTGCCTGCCTGGTTGCGCAACCGGCGCCGGCGTCGAATTTCACCGAGTTGCGCGAGCGCGTCGACTTTGAACGTGTGGCCGACGCCGTGATCGCACCGACCGATGAATGCATGACTGATAGCAAGCATGCCGAGCAGGTCAATCGCCTCGCCGAAGACCTCAACACGCTGCGAACCGGTTTCAGTGACGAGGTCGCACGGCGGGTTGCACAGACGCCCCAGATGAAGGCGCTGCGCGCGAGCATCGGCCCGGAGACCTATGCCCAGGTCATGTTTTCCGTGCTGATGCCGTCGACGCCACGGGTGCGCACCGACAATCAGAGCAACTACAGCTTTTCGCAACTCGGCATCGCGTCGGTGGGCAATTTCATCGAACGCTTCAACGTCATCCGTTTTCATCTCGAGCGCAGCAATGCAGGCGGGCGCATGTCTCCCGGCGCCATCGAGCTGATGAAAAATCACGCCGCCTGCGAAGACATCCCCGGAACCCAAGGTGCAAGCAGCAGCGAACTGGCGCGCCGCCACACGCGACTCGGCACACGCCGCTTCGAGCAAAAGGATTTCATGCTCAAGGACCCGGTCTACAATCAGCGGTTCCTCAACACCCTGGGCCGCGACATGCTGTCGGCCCTGGCAAAACTGCACACGCACCCGGGCGGGCCGATCGTTCACAGGGACGTCAAGCCGGACAACGTCGTGCTCTGCCAGGAAGCCGATCGCACCATCAGCACCAAGCTGATCGACCTCGACCTGATCGAAGAACAACCCGCGCAACGCGAACTGCCCGACATCGGTTGCAGGGTGTTCATGCCGCCGGAAGCCTTCGTGCCGGAGCGCGACGATTCGATCGCCTACGATACAAAAAAGGCGGATGCCTATGCAATGGGCGCCTCGCTGCGACTGCTGGTCGGTTTCGGCATGAAGGATATCGCCGAAATCGCCATGCTGCTTCAGGGGACGGCGTTGGTTTCATGGATGGACGCCCAAAAGATGGCCCGCACGGATCAGGCGGCAGCCGACCACTTGAATGAAATCAAGGCACGTTTGAAATCGCTCTCGCCGGACGACGACAACCACATCCAGAACCAGCTGCGCGTCCAGGCAATCATGAATGCGACGCCCGAAGCAGTGACCCTGAAAGACATCGCCGACCTGATGTTGAAAGATCATCCCGGCAAGCGCTTTTTGCCGGCAGACGCGCTCAAGCTGCCTTTTTTTCAGGACCGGAACAATTTCCTGCCCCGTGAAGAATTCTCCAATCACGCAAACGAGGCCGTGCGATTCATGCAGGTGATCGACAAGGATGAAGCACTCCGGGTAAACGACATGCTCGAAGTGACCACCAAGAATCTGAGGGAGGTGCGGCGCGTCGCGGCGCATGCGGCATTGGCAAGCCGCAGGCAGACGTCGGCTTCCAGTTGCCTGTCGACGCTGTCGAAATCCGAAGAGAAAAAAGTCGACAGCGCCGAACGGTCCCTGCAGTCGAAGGCAGTGATACGGCGTGGTCTGCGCGCTTTGTCCGGCAGCGCCGGCGCGGGCAGCAGCATTGCAGACGAAAAGCTCAATTACGTCCGGCGCGTCACGCCTGGGTGATTCGCAATGCCCGGCGGCCACCGCATCAGTCGCCCGGTTACGCCACGATCAATTCCTTCCATGCGAGGCAACCTGTGAAATTCCGTGCAATGTTCAACACCTCCGCAACAGGCCCGTCGCAAAACGACCTTGATGCGGGTTCGGCGCGCGCCACCGGTGCCGACCAGGCCGGCGGCGCCACGGCGACACCCACCGCAAAAATCTCGCAGGCAGCCAGAAACGAATTTTTGCGGCTTGCCCCGATGGACGCAACCACCCGGACAATCGCGAAGCCGGTGTCGACACAGGCGCAGCACCGCGCAAGCGCGCAGGCTGATGCAGAGGCGGCGGCAGAAGCAGCGGCAGAAGCAGCGGCAGCGGCAGCGGCGGGCGACAGCGTGGGCAGGCGGGGCGACGACGAGCCGGTGCAGCGTCAGCCGCGGCGCAAAAACGTTCTGGAAATGGCGCCGATGGAGCGCGTCGAACATGCGGCCGCCCAGCACGCAGAGCGAAAGAAATTGCAGGCTGCCAGGCTCGCCGAGGAGGCGCGCAATCCGGCCAGGCGCGCGGAGGCGCAGCGCGCCCTGGCAGCGCAACGCGAGCGCAACGCCACGCCGCTGTCGCATGAGCGCCTGGCACGCCTGCCCCCAGACCTGATGCGGACATTGCAAGCGTTGCCGGTCGCGCCGGCCGCCGATGCGCTGCAGGCAGCGATCGCCCAGCTCTGGACTGCCTTGCAGGAAAACACGACCTACCTTGAATCGAAATGGGAGGTGATCACCGACGACTGGGACAATCTTTTCCTGCCGCAGCAAGAGCGGGCGCAGGCCGAAGTGGTCGCCACACGCTATGACGACATCCACCCGGTCAGGCATTCGGTGGTCGACGATCCGGTGCGCTCGGCATCCACCGGCGGGTCCCGCTATCTCAATGCGAACACGGTCGACATCGACTGCGGCGTGCGGTTCATCGCCGCGCAAAAGCCGATGCAATCGGAAATCGCGGGGTTCCATCAGGTGCTCCTGGACAAGAACGTCGGCGTCATCGTCGACCTTACCCGCGCTTGCGAGAAAGAAAAGACGAACACCTATGCGCCGGCCGTGCACAAGTCCATGCAAGCAGCAGGCAGCAAGGTAACGGTCACCTGCGAAAGCAGTGCCGCATCGGAGGGCCGGGCACTTCAGCTCAAGCGCCTGCGAGTCGAGGAAGGTGCGCGGCATTGCGCGGTGCAGCGCCTGCATTTCAAGGAGTGGCCGGACCATGGTGTCGTCAGTCAGGCCTGCCTGATCAATATCGCCGATCTGGCCGAATCCTTCAATGCCCAGCCGGCCCGGCCAGTCGTGGTGCACTGCATGGCCGGCGTTGGCAGGACCGGCACGCTGATCAGCTTCATGGCGGCGCGCAAGCTCTTGCGGCGCCACCTGGCCGCAGGTGGCCATGCCTGCAGTCCTGAGCGCGTGGCCAGGACGCTGATGGACGTGGTGGCAAAGGGACGTCTGCAGCGCGGACCGCAGTTCGTGCAGACCGAGGAACAATTCGGTCTTGTCATGCGCGCCCTGCTGCAGACGTTTTCGAAAGAACGCAACAGGCAAGCGCAGCAGACGGCGCCGACGGCGCACCTGCGGCAGGAGGCGAGGCGGTCAGCATGGCGTGCAAGTCGGCTTGCGCCGCTGCTGGAAAGTACGGAGGAGGACGCCGACGATGCGCCGCGGTACGACGGGCAGGAAACGGACGGCGACGACGGCCAGCGACAGCTGATTCTGTACACCGGCGCACCTACGTGACGCACCTACGTGACGCAACCAGGTGACGCAACCAAGTGACGCAACCAGGTGACGCAACCAGGTGACGCAACTACGTGACGTAGCGAGGTGACGCAACCACGTGACGCAAATTCGCAACGCCGATCCGTGACGGCGTTGCAGCCGCTAGCGCGCGCTTGCCACCGGCGCCGATTGCTCGCGAATACCGCCGCCCAGCGAGCGATACAGATCGATGGCATTGGTCAGGCGCTGCAGGCGCACCTGCACCAGCGACTGCTGGGCATTGAACAGTTCACGCTGAGCGTCGAGGACGTCGAGCGAACTCGACACGCCGTTCTGGTAGCGCAGGTCGGCCAGGCGCAGCCGGTCTGCGGTGGCGTCCAGAAAGGCTTGCTGCGCAACGATCTGTTCTTCCAGCGTGCCGCGGGCAACCAGGGCATCGGCGACCTCGCGGAAGGCGACCTGGATGGTCTTTTCATAGTCGGCAACCGCCAGGTCGGTGCGCACCTGCGTCAGGCTCAGGTTGGCGCGGTTGCGGCCGGCGTCGAAGATCGGCAGCAGCAGTTGCGGGCCGAACGACCAGGTACCGGAGCCGGCATCGAACAGTCCGGACAGTGCATTGCTGGCAGTACCGAGCCCGGCCGTCAACGAAATACGCGGGAAAAACGCTGCCCGCGCCGCACCGATGTTGGCATTGGCCGAGCGCAGCCGCTGTTCGGCAGCGCGGATGTCGGGCCGGTTCGTCAGCAGGTCCGACGGCAGGCCGGCCGGAATGCCGGTGACGATCTTTTCGGATGACAGTGTCTGCGTCGGCGGCAGGGTGGCGGGCGACTGGCCGACCAGCAGCGTCAGGGCATTCTGCGCCTGCGCACGCTGGCGTGCCAGGGAACTGACCGTGACGCGCGACGACAGCATGAGGGTTTCGGCCAGGCGCAGGTCGAGGGCCGAGGAAGCGCCGACCTCGAAGCGCTGTTTTGCCAGGTCGAACGCCTTCTGGCGACCTTCGGTGGTGCTCTGCGCCAGTGCCAACTGTTCGGCAAAGCCGCGCTCGGTCAGGTAGGCTTGCGCCACCGAGGCGATCAGGCTGATCTGCACCGACTGGCGCGCCTCGCCGGTGGCCAGGAATTGTGCCAGCGCCGCATCGTTGAGGCTGCGCACGCGGCCAAAGAAATCGAGCTCGAACGAAGCCAGGCTGAGTCCGACCTGATAACCGGTGCTGACGAAAGCCTGGCCATTGCCGCTGGCCGACAGGGCGCGGGCACGGCTGGCGCCTGCGCCCAGGTTCAGGTTGGGCAGCAGATCGGCCGACTGGATGTTGTAGAGCGCGCGGGCTTCCTCGATGCGCAGGGCGGCGCTCTTGAGATCGCGGTTGTTGGCCAGCGCCGCTTCGATCAGTGCCTGCAGCCGGGGATCGGGAAAGAAGTCGCGCCAACCGGTGTCGATGGCGCGCAGCGCTTCGGCCTGGACATTTGCGCCCGCATCCGGAAAGGTGCCGGCCACCGGTGGCGTCGGCCGCACGAATTGCGGCGCCAGCGAGCAGCCTGCCAGCAGCGTCACCGACAGCAGCGCCGCAACCGCGGCAATCCTGGAGGCCGTGCCGCCAGCGGCCATTACGCCGCTGCCGTGGATCGGGTCATCGTTGTTGCCATATTTCGTCGTGCAGGATTCAAGCATGTCCATCTACCTCCGCGTGTGCCGGCGTCACCATGGGTGGCGGTGCGCCGGTCGAATTGACCTGACCCTCAACATGTCCCTCGGCCGCCGGCCTGCGCTTGCTGCTGCCCTTGAAAAGCTTGCGGACCACGACAAAGAATACCGGCACCAGGAACACCGCCAGAACGGTTGCCGTGATCATGCCGCCCATGACGCCGGTGCCGATGGCGCGCTGGCTGGCCGAACCGGCGCCGCTTGCCACTACCAGCGGCAGCACGCCCAAAATGAAGGCAAGCGACGTCATGATGATCGGCCGAAAGCGCAGGTGCACGGCTTCCAGCGTCGCTTCCACCAGCCCCATGCCTTCCGCCTGCAGGTCCTTGGCGAACTCGATGATCAGGATCGCGTTCTTGGCCGACAGGCCGATGATCGCAATCAGGCCGACCTTGAAGTACACATCGTTGGGCAGGCTGCGAAAGCTGGCGCCGAGCAGTGCGCCGAGGATACCAAGCGGCACCACCAGCAGCACCGACAGCGGTATCGAGGTGCTTTCATACAGGGCGGCGAGCACCAGGAAGACCGCCAGCAGCGACAGCGCAAACAGCGCCGGCGCCTGCGAGCCGGAGGTCTTTTCCTCGAACGACTGGCCGGTCCATTCGAAGCCGAAACCGGTAGGCAGCTGCGCGGCGAGTTTTTCCATCTCGTCGAGCGCCTCGCCGGTGCTGCGACCCGGTGCGGCGTCGCCCGAAATCTTCATCGCCGGATAGCCGTTGTAGCGCGCCAGCTGCACCGGCCCGGCAATCCAGTGCGAACTGGCGAAGGATGCAAACGGCACCATCGCGCCCTGGGCATTGCGCACGAAGAGCTTCTGCAGGTCTTCCGGCGACACCCGCTGCGGCGCATCGGCCTGGACGATCACGCGCTGCTGGCGTCCCTGGTTCGGGAAATCGTTCACATACGATGAGCCGAGCGCGGTCGACAGCGTCGAATTGATGTCGGCAAACGACAGGCCGAGCGCATTGGCCTTGTCGCGGTCCACATCGACCTGCAGTTGCGGCGTGTCTTCCAGGCCTTCCGGACGCACGCCTTTCAATATCGGGCTTTTTGCCGCCATGCCGAGCAGCTGGTTGCGTGCTGCCAGGAGCGCGTCATGCCCCAGGCCGCCGCGGTCCTGCAGCCGGAAGGTGAAACCGGTGGCGTTGCCGAGTTCGCGGATCGGCGGCGGATTGGCCGGGAAGATAATTGCATCCTTGATTTTCGAGAGACCGCCGAAAGCACGCGTGGCAACCGCACCGGCGGCCTGGCTGTCGTCGCGCTCGCTCCAGTCCTTCAGGGGCGTGAAGACCAGGCCGGCATTCTGGCCGCTGCCGGAAAAGCTGAAGCCGGTGACGGCAAAGATGCGGGCAATCGCCGGCTGCTGCTTGTAGTACTCCTCGACCTGCTTCAGCACCGACAGGGTGCGGTTGGCGCTGGCGCCCGGCGGCAGCTGCACGTTGGTGATCAAAAAGCCCTGGTCTTCATTCGGCAGGAACGACGATGGCAGGCGCACGTACAGCAGGCCCACCACGGCCACGATCAGGCCATAGACCACCATGTAGCGCCAGGCATGTTTCAGCATGCGGGCAATCAGGCCCTGGTAGCTGTCTGCGGTTTTTACGAAACCACGATTGAACCAGCCGAAGAAACCCTTTTTCTCGACATGATGACCGGCTTCCACGGGTTTCAGAAGCGTCGCGCACAAGGCCGGCGTCAGCGTCAGCGCCATGAGCGCCGAGAACAGCATCGACGACACCATCGCCAGCGTGAACTGGCGGTAGATCGCGCCGACCGCGCCGCCAAAAAATGCCATCGGGATGAACACCGCCACCAGCACCAGCGTGATGCCGATGATGGCGCCGGTGATCTGGCCCATCGCCTTCTTGGTCGCGTCGCGCGGCGACAGGCCTTCCTGGCTCATGATCCGTTCGACGTTTTCCACCACCACGATGGCGTCATCGACCAGGATGCCGATTGCCAGCACCATGCCGAACATGGTCAGCACGTTGATCGAATAGCCGAACGCGGCCATCGAGGCGAAGGTGCCCATCAGCGCCACCGGCACCACGATGGTGGGAATGAGCGTATAGCGGATATTCTGCAGGAACAGGTACATCACCAAAAACACCAGCACGATCGCTTCGAGCAGGGTTTTCACGACTTCCTCGATCGAGATCTTGACGAACAGCGAGGTGTCGTAGGGGATGTCGTACTTCACGCCGGCCGGGAAGTATTTCGACAGCTCCTTCATCTTCGCCTTGACCAGGGTCGCCGTCTGCAGCGCGTTGGCTGTCGGCGAGAGTTGCACCGCGATTGCCGCCGTCGGACTGCCGTTCAGGCGCGCCGAGGTGGCATAGGCCTGGCCGCCGATCTCGACGCGCGCCACGTCACGCAGGCGCACGGTCGAGCCATCCGGATTGGCGCGCAGGACGATTGCCGAAAAATCCTCGGGCGTGGCCAGCTGGCCGGTCACGACGATCGGCGCCGAAGTCTGCTGCGTGGTCGGGTTCGGCAGCTCGCCCAGGGTGCCGGAGGCGACCTGCGCATTCTGGTTGCGAATCGCCGCGGTGACGTCGGCCGGCGTCAGTTTCAGGCCCACCAGCTTGGCCGGATCGAGCCACACCCGCATGGCGCGCTCGGTGCCGAACAGCTGCGCCTGGCCGACGCCGGGCACGCGCTTGATTTCGTTCAGGACATTGCGCGAGAGGTAGTCGCCCAGCGCAATCGGGTCGAGCCGGCCATCGGTCGACGACAGCGCCGCGAACAGCAAAATGTTGCTGCGCGCCTTGGTCACCTGCACGCCTTGCTGCGTGACGGCCTGCGGCAGGCGGGCTTCGACACGCTTCAAGCGGTTCTGTACGTCGACTGCGGCCAGGTCCGGATTGGTGCCCGGCAAAAAGGTCACCGTGATCGTGGTCTGGCCGGTCGCTTCGCTTTGCGACTCGACATATTGCAGGCCGTCGGCGCCGTTGATTTCCTGCTCGATCAGGCTGGTGACGCTCTCGTCGAGGATCTTGGCCGATGCACCCGGATAGGTGGCGGTGACGACGATGGAAGGTGGTGCGATGGTCGGGTACTGCGACACCGGCAGCTTGGTCACCGACAGTGCGCCGCCTAGCAGAATGAACAGCGCGATGACCCACGCAAAAAC
>JANXSS010000367.1 GCA_025356535.1 Herminiimonas sp. | reverse complement strand
TCGGCACGCGTGAGTATCCTGGTGCCGTCCGACATCAGTTGCGCCACCGTGCGGCCATCGCGCGCGCCTTCCATGATTGCGGCGCTGATGAAAGCAACGGCTTCCGGATAGTTCAGCTTCAGGCCGCGCGCGCGCCGGCGTTCGGCCAGCAGTGCGGCGGTGAAGATGAGGAGCTTGTCTTTTTCACGCGGCGTCAGATCCATGCGTTCGGTCCTTGAAAATGAGAGTGCATCAGGTATTCCAGATGCGCGGTATGGCAGCTTCGCGTGCCACCAGCAGCGGGCGCACGCCGGCCCAGGCAACGGCGAGCAGGCGTTTTGCTTCCGCGCTCGAATTGCCGAGGTAGCGCGCCACCAGCACGGTTTTCATGAGCGAGACGCCGAAGGCGCCTGCGCCGGCAGGCAGTGCGGCCGCACTGGCACGCAGGGCGTCCACCAGTGCCGGCGTCATGCCGTTGCCGACCGCAATCAGGGTGGCGCAGACGGTGTTGCCGGCCAGCCCGAGCGCGCCCTGCATCGCCGGCGTGCCGGCCGCGATCACGCCCTGCTCGAACCATAGCAGATGCGCGCCGCGCCGGATCGTCGTGCGCTGGGAAATCTGGCCGGCGTCGAAGGATTCGCCGGCGGCCGTGCGACCGAAGCAGAGTATCTCGCTGCCGATGTAGGCGGCGTCATCGGCCAGCGTCACCGCATGGTCGAGGCGCACGTCGGCGCCATTGAAGAAGATGGTTTCCTGCGGCAGCCATTCCAGGCTGGCGCCGGCCTCGACCTGCAGGCGCACCGACTGCTGCGAGCGGCGGCCGTTGGCGCGGTACCATTTTGCCGCGCCCGGTGTGGTCAGCAGCGCCCGCGCCTGCGCCTCGACGCGCGCGACGATGCGCATGCAGTCGCCGCCGACGACGCCGCCCGGCGGATGGACGATGACCGCGTGACACAGCGCGGGCCCCTCGGGATAAAGCGCCTTCTGCACCCGCAGCGGGCCGACATGCGTGCGTTCGACCAGGCGCGTGGTGGCGCCGTCGCGGGCAAAGCCCAGCGTGAGTTCGGCTTCGCTCGGCGGATGCGACGGCTGCACGACAGGCAATGCGATGACCACGGCCGGTGGTGCGGGGCGCGCTGCGTCAGCATCGATCGGCGGCACCGCGACTTCTGCCGCAACTGGATTTTTCATGCGCCGACTATACCGCCAGGTGCCGCTTGACGTCCTCGCTGCCCATCTCTGCCTGGCTGCCGGCTGCCACCACTTCGCCGCGCGAGAGCACGATGAAGCGGTCCGCCAGCGCATGCGCGAAATCGAAATACTGCTCGCACAGCAGGATCGCCATGTCGCCACGCTGGCGCAGCAGGCGGATCACCCGCTCGATATCCTTGATGATAGACGGCTGGATGCCCTCGGTCGGTTCGTCGAAGATGATCAGGCGCGGCTCGGCCAGCAGGGCGCGGGCAATCGCCAGTTGCTGCTGCTGGCCGCCGGAGAGGTCGCCGCCGCGCCGCTGCAGCATCTGTTTCAAAACCGGGAACAGCTCGAAGACTTCCGGATTGATGCCCTTCTTGCCGGAGCCGACCGCCATGCCCATCAGCAGATTTTCCTCGACCGAGAGGCGCGCAAAGATTTCGCGCCCCTGCGGAACATAAGCGATGCCGGCAGCGGCACGCTGATGCGGTTTCAGTTTCGTGATGTCGCGGCCGTCGAACAGCACCTGGCCGCCGGCCACCGGCAGCACGCCCATCAGGCATTTCAACAGCGTGGTCTTGCCGACGCCATTGCGGCCCAGCAGCGCCAGGCATTCGCCGCGGTCGACTTCCAGCGAGACGCCGCGCAGCGTATGGGCGGCGCCGTAATACTGGTTCAGGGAAGTGGCGGAAAGCAGCATCGTCACCGTCCCAGGTACACGTCGATGACACGTTCGTCGGCCTGCACCTGCGCCATGGTGCCGTGCGCCAGCACCGATCCTTCATGCAGCACCGTCACCTTGCCGCCCTGCGCGATCTCGGCAACGAATGCCATGTCGTGCTCGACGACGACGATCGAATGCTTGCCGCGCAATTCATTCAGGAGTTCGGCGGTGCGGGCGGTTTCGGCGTCCGACATGCCGGCCACCGGTTCATCAAGCAGCAGCAATTGTGGCTCCTGGATCAGCAGCATGCCGATTTCCAGCCACTGCTTCTGGCCGTGCGAGAGCAGGCCGGCGGCGCGGGTCTCGCTGCCATGCAGGCGGATGAGGCGCAGCACGGCGTCGATCTTGTCGCGCTGCTCGGATGACAGGCGAAAGAACAATGTCGGGCGCACCTGCTTGTTCATCTTCATGGCCAGTTCCAGGTTCTCGAACACGGTGTGCTGCTCGAAAACCGTGGGGCGCTGGAACTTGCGGCCGATGCCGGCATGCGCGATGTCGTATTCGGTCATGCGGGTCAGATCGATCGACTGGCCGAAGTAGGCGGTGCCGGCGGCGGGACGGGTCTTGCCGGTGATGACGTCCATCATCGTGGTCTTGCCGGCGCCGTTGGGGCCGATGATGCAGCGCAGCTCGCCCACCGAGATATCCAGGTTCAGCTTGTTGAGCGCCTTGAAGCCATCGAAGGAGACCGTGATGTCTTCCAGGTAGAGGATTGCGCCGTGCACGGTATCGACACCGCTGCCGCTGCGCACGCGCTCGTAGGCGGCTGCGGCGTCGCCGTGGCCGGACTGCGGCGGCGCGGTGCTGTTGCTCGATGCTGCATTCATGCCGACCTCTTTCTGGCTGCCAGTTTTTTTGCCAGGCCGAGCACGCCGTCGGGCATGAACAGCGTCACCAGGATGAACAGCAGGCCGAGTGCAAACAGCCACAGCTCCGGAAAGGCGCCGGTGAACCAGCTCTTCAAGCCATTGACGGAAAAGGCGCCGATGATCGGGCCGATCAGCGAACCGCGTCCGCCCACCGCCGCCCAGATCACGATCTCGATCGAATTGCCCGGCGACATTTCGGACGGATTGATGATGCCGACCTGCGGCACGTAAAGTGCGCCGGCAATGCCGCACAGTACCGCCGAGAGCGTCCAGACGAACAGCTTGAACCAGAGCGGGTTGTAGCCGATGAACATCAGGCGCGATTCGGCGTCGCGCACCGCCTGCAGCACGCGGCCGAGCTTGGAGGTGACGATCCAGCGGCAGCCGACCAGCGCCGTCAGCAGCAGGGCAAGCGTGAGCAGGTACAGCACCGCCCGGGTCGACGGCGCCGTGATCGCATGGCCGAGGATGCGCTTGAAATCGGTAAAGCCATTGTTGCCGCCAAAGCCGGTGTCGTTGCGAAAGAACAGCAGCATGAAGGCAAACGTCATCGCCTGCGTGATGATCGAGAAATACACGCCCTTGATGCGCGAGCGGAAGGCGAAGTAGCCGAAGACGAAGGCCAGCACGCCCGGCACCAGCACCACCAGCGCCATGCAGTACCAGAAATTGTCGGTCAGCGACCAGTACCAGGGATAGGTCTTCCAGTCGAGGAAGACCATGAAGTCCGGCAGGTTGCTCTGATAGACGCCGTCACGGCCGATGGCGCGCATCAGGTACATGCCGTGCGCGTAGCCGCCCAGCGCAAAAAAGACGCCATGGCCCAGCGACAGGATGCCGGTGTAACCCCACACCAGGTCCAGCGCCAGCGCGGCCAGCGCGTAGCACATGAACTTGCCGATCAGCGCGATCGTGTACGGCGCCACGTGCAGCAGGTGGCCGGGGGGCGTGGCCAGGTTCAGCAGCGGCAGCGACGCCAGCAGCAGGGTGCAGACGGCGATGCCGATCCAGGTCGGTCGGGAGAACAGGCGCGCGCTCATTCCGCGCTCCTGCCCTTCATCGCAAACAGTCCCTGCGGACGCTTCTGGATGAAGATGATGATGAATACCAGGATCGCGATCTTTGCCAGCACGGCGCCGGCGACCGGTTCGAGGAACTTGTTGACTTCGCCCAGGCCGATGGCGGCAATCACGGTACCGGCCAGCTGGCCGACGCCGCCCAGCACCACCACCATGAAGGAATCGACGATGTAGCTTTGTCCCAGGTCCGGTCCGACATTGCCCAGCTGCGAGAGTGCTACGCCGCCCAGACCCGCAATGCCGCAGCCGAGGCCGAAGGTCAGCATGTCGACCCGGTCGGTGGCAACACCGACGCAGTCCGCCATGCGGCGGTTCTGCATCACGGCGCGCACGAACAGGCCCAGCCGGGTGCGGTTCAGGATCAGCCAGACGGCTGCGACCACGAAGAGCGCGAAGAAGATGATCACGATCCGGTTGTACGACAGCACCAGCGTGCCGAGCATGGTGACGCCGCCCGACATCCAGCTCGGGTTCGCCACTTCGACGTTCTGCGCGCCGAAGATGGTGCGCACCAGTTGCATCAGCATCAGGCTGATGCCCCAGGTCGCCAGCAGGGTTTCGAGCGGGCGGCCATACAGCCAGCGGATGACGGTGCGCTCGAGGATCACGCCGATGCCGCCGGCGACCAGAAAAGCAGCGGGCAGGGCGACGATCAGGTAGGCGTCGAGTGCGCCCGGCAGGAATTTTCGAAACAGGAGCTGGCAGACATAGGTGGTGTAGGCGCCGATCATCAGCAGTTCGCCATGCGCCATGTTGATGATGCCCATCAGGCCGAAAGTGATCGCGAGTCCCAGCGCGGTCAGCAGCAGCACGCTGCCAAGCGAGATGCCGTAGAACAGGTTGCCGACAAATTCGGTGCGCGCCAGGCGGCCATTCAATGCCTGCAGCGTGTGCACCGCTTCGACGCGCACCGCTTCATCGGGTTCGACGTTGCTGCCGTCGGGATTCTTCGACAGCATTTTCTGCAGGATCGGCTTCAGGTTGGCATTGGTGCTGCCGGTCAGCGCAATGACGGCAGTCTTGCGCACTGCGGCGTCGGGCGACTGCAGGTTGGCGGTGGCCGACACCAGTTCGAGCAGCGCCTTGATGCCAGGATCGGTTTCCTTTTTCAGGGCGGCGGCGATCAGCGGCGCTTGTGCCGGTGTCGCGGTTTTTTGCAGCGCGACTGCGGCGGCGCGGCGCTCGACCGGGTCAGCCGAGAGCAGCTTGAGGCCGGACAAGGCATCGTCGACGGCACTGCGCAGCCGGTTGTTGACGGTGATCGCCTCGCTGTCGGCGGGCAGGGCGCTCTTGTTGCCGGTCTGCGGATCGAAAGCGGCGTCGCCTTCGACAATGAAAAGTTTGCCGGCCGGCGTGGCCAATACGGCGTCGTTCTTCAGCGCATTGAGCAGGCGCAGTGCATCGGCATTGGCCAGCAATGCAATGCGGCCGACCGCGTCGATGCGGGCATCGGCATCGTCGCCGGCAAGCGGTTTCAGGAGGGCGCCGTCGATTGCCGCGAAGGCAGCGACGGCGTGAAATGAAAGCAGGAGGAAAAGGGCAGCACGGTGTACGGATCGCATGGATTAATCTGACTCTGACCCCATTTATTTTTAATCAAATCGCACTCTGACCCCGATTTCATGGCGATTTCATGAATCGGAAATCGGGGTCAGCGACGGTGCTCAGAGCTTTTGCTTGCCTTCGTTGCCGGCGATGTAAGGGCTCCATGGCTGGGCGCGTACCGCGGTCTTGGTCTTCCACACGACGTTGAACTGGCCGTCACCCTTGATCTCGCCGATCATCACCGGCTTGTGCAGGTGGTGGTTGGTCGGGTCCATCATCAGCTCGAAGCCGGACGGCGCCTTGAAGGTCTGGCCGGCCATTGCTGCAATGACCTTGTCGGTGTCGGTCGACTTGGCTTTTTCCACTGCCTGCTTCCACATGTGGATGCCGACGTAGGTCGCTTCCATCGGATCGTTGGTCACCACCGTTGCGGCGTTCGGCAGTTTCTTGGCCAGCGCATAGGCTTTCCACTGGTTGATGAAGGCGGTGTTGACCGGATTCTTGACCGACTCGAAATAATTCCAGGCAGCCAGGTGGCCGAGCAGCGGCTTGGTGTCGACGCCGCGCAGCTCTTCCTCGCCGACCGAAAACGCCACCACCGGCACATCGGTCGCCTTCAGGCCGGCGTTACCCAGTTCCTTGTAGAAGGGCACGTTGGAGTCGCCGTTGATGGTCGAGATCACTGCCGTCTTGCCGCCAGCCGAGAACTTCTTGATGTTGGCAACGATGGTCTGGTAGTCCGAATGGCCGAACGGCGTGTATTTTTCGTCGATGTCTTTGTCGGCAACGCCTTTGCTTTTCAGATAGGCGCGCAAAATCTTGTTGGTGGTGCGCGGGTACACATAATCGGTGCCTAGCAGCACCCAGCGCTTGGCGCCGCCGCCGGCCTTGCTCATCAAATAATCAACCGCGGGAATCGCCTGCTGGTTCGGCGCCGCGCCTGTGTAGAACACGTTCTTCGACAGCTCCTCGCCTTCGTACTGCACCGGATAGAAGAGCAGCGCGTTGCTG
>JANXSS010000317.1 GCA_025356535.1 Herminiimonas sp. | reverse complement strand
CGGTTGCCAAATGACCGCGATCACCGCGCACGGCACCCTGTCTGTCGGCTGCTATCTTTTTCAGAGCGTGTGACCACATCCCGCTTCCTGCTCTTGCCCGGCTGGCACGACAGTGGGCCCGACCATTGGCAAAGCCGTTGGCAGTCGCTGTACAGCGATGTCCGGGTCGAACAGCACAATTGGGTGCGGCCTTTGCGTGGCGACTGGATGTCGCAGCTGGAAGAGGCCGTGCTTGCCAGCAACGCGCCAGTCGTGCTGGTTGCGCACAGCATGGGGTGCCTGCTGGTCGCAGCCTGGGCGGCGCATTCGAAAAATACCGGCCGAGTGAAAGGCGCCTTTCTGGTGGCGCCGGGCGACTTGGAGCAGGAGGCCCTGCGCGGTCCCTTGCCCGGCTGGCAACCCATCGTGCGGCAGCCGCTTCCTTTTCCGGCTGTGCTGATCGGCAGCCGCAACGACCCGTATTGCGAGCTTGAGCGCGCTCGTGGTCTTGCAACCGACTGGGGGGCCACCTTCGTCGACTATGGCGCACGTGGCCATCTCAATGCCGAATCCGGCTTGGGCGACTGGCCTGAAGGTCGGCAAATGCTGACGGATCTTCTGAACAAAGAGACAGATAAATGAACCGATCCCTTACTCACGACTTGGCCTGCCCCACTGTGCAGTTCTCTGCGTCTTTCAGACCCACTGCAGGCACACATTGAACATGGCTACCAAAAAACCAAAAGGCCTGGGTCGCGGGCTGGAGGCCTTGCTCGGCCCCAGGGTGACAGACAACCGTGCTGGCATCGACAATCTGTACACGTCGCAGAATCCGACGGTGCTGCGACTCGACCAAATGGTCGCCGGCGTCTACCAGCCACGCACGCGCATGGACGAGGGTGCTCTGTACGAGTTGGCCGAGAGCATCAAAGCGCAGGGGATCATGCAGCCGATCTTGGTACGCCGGCTCGACGCCGAGCAAGCCGAAGCCAAGAACGCCGAGTTCGAGATCATTGCCGGCGAGCGGCGCTTTCGTGCGGCACGGCTGGCGGGCCTCGACAGCGTGCCAGTGCTGGTGCGCGATGTGCCGAACGAGTCGGCTGCCGCCATGTCGCTGATCGAGAACATGCAGCGCGAAGATCTGAATCCCCTGGAGGAGGCGCAAGGTCTGCAACGTCTGGTCGCCGAATTCGGCCTGACGCACGAAGCCGCTGCGCAAGCGGTCGGTCGCTCGCGCAGCGCTGCCAGCAATCTGCTGCGCCTGCTCAATCTGGCAGAGCCGGTTCAAGGCATGCTGATGGCTGGCGACATCGACATGGGCCACGCCCGCGCCTTGCTGGCGCTCGACAAGGCCATGCAGATCACGGCTGCCAGCCAGATCGCCGCCCGCAAGATGTCGGTGCGCGAAGCCGAAGCCTTGGTGAAAAAACTGGGTGTCGATTTCGACCTCGCAACCCCACGGGAGCCAAAGGCCGAGAAAAAGTCACGCGACATGGTGCGCGTCGAACGGGAACTTGCCGACCTGTTGACCGCCGAGGTCGAGGTCCGGCTCAAGAAGCGTCTCAAGCGCAACGGAAAGATGGAGCAGAGCGGTGAACTGGTGATTCACTTCGGCTCGATCGATGCACTGAATGGATTGATCGACCGGATTCGCCAGACGGTCCTGCCGTGACCTGACCCAGGCCGGTACGGAACGCCACACAGCAGGCGAAAGCCCCACCGGGCTTTTGCCTCTCTGCAGGCCAAGCTGGTCAGTAGCTGAAAATCTTCCCTGGATTCATGATGTTCTTCGGGTCCAGCGCGCGCTTGATGGTGCGCATCATGTCGATTGCACCGGTACCAGTCTCGGCCACCAGAAAATCCATCTTGTGCAGCCCGATGCCGTGCTCACCGGAGCACGTGCCACCCAACGACAATGCGCGCATCACCAGGTCGTGATTGAGCTTTTCGGCCGTGATGCGTTCTTCCGGCAGGGTCGGGTCGAGCAGATAGCCGAAGTGGAAATTGCCGTCGCCGACGTGGCCGACCAGGAAGTACGGGATGCCGCTGGCATCGGCTTCCG
>JANXSS010000294.1 GCA_025356535.1 Herminiimonas sp. | reverse complement strand
TAAACCATTTTTTCAAGCTGCTTTTTTTAACTCGAATTGCGATGCCTGCAAGCCGGTTTTTTCGTCCGCCTGCCGGTCGGGATTCAGGTGCACAATTCCGATTGGTGTCCAGTTTCGGGTCCGGCCACTCCAGCGCGCTGGATGGCGTTGCCGGGCTTCGTCATAAACGGCATCACGCTTGCTGAGCAATGCTGTATCGAGTCCGCCATGGCGCTGCGCCGGCGTGACGAAACGAATGGCGCTGTGACGATGCTCGTGGTTGTACCACTGGGTAAAAACGGCGACCCACTGCCGCGCTTCCAGCAAATCCCGGAATGCCAAGTTCGGATAGGCCGGTCTATATTTCAAAGTTCGAAACAGCGATTCCGAGTACGGATTATCGTTGCTCACCGCCGGCCGACTGAACGACGCGACCACACCCAGCGCCTGCAACGTCGCCAGCATCGTGGCACCTTTCATCGGGCTGCCGTTGTCGGAATGCAGTACGACCTGATTTGGTCTAATGCGCTCCCGCTCGCAAATGTCCCGCAGGACTTCGCCGGCCAGTTCGCTGCTTTCAACTTCGTAGACCTGGCCACCAACGATTTTACGGCTGTAAATATCCATGACCAGATACAGATAAAAATAGATCCCCTTGACTGGCGTAGGCAAGTAAGTGATGTCCCAGCTGTAGAGCTGGTTCGGCCCGCTGGCCATCAATGCACGAGGCTTACTGCGTCGTTGCGGTGCACGCTCCCTGCCTCGCCGCTTGAGTTGATTAGCGGATTTCAGGACACGATAAAAGCTCGATTCCGAAGCAACGTAGCTGCCTTGATCGGTCAAGCGAGGAACGATCTGGCTCGGCGGCAGGTGCGCAAATTCTTCTGAATTGGCGACCGTCAGGATGCGCTGACGCTCCAGTTCCGTGAGCTTGTTGGCCGGTGCCTGAACACGCACCGAGCGCAGGTCCCCCTGGTCCACATCCAGCTGCCAGCGCTGCAGCGTGCGCACCGTCAGATCAATCGTATGACAGGCACGCCACCGGCGCGCCCCGTGGCTGACGGCCTCGGCAACCAGCGCCAGTGTTTGACGGCGCTCTGCGAGACAGGTCATTTGACCTCGTCCTCCCACAGCGCCCGGAACTTTTTTTGCAGCACCAGCAAGGCTGCCGCCTCCGCCAGCGCCTTCTCTTTGCGGTGCAATTCGCGCTTGAGCTGATCGTTCTCTTCTTTCAGATTACGTAGTTCTCGAATCGCTTCCGGCGCCTCTTTGACCGGCACACAAAAAGCGGCTTTCCAGCCTGCCAGATGATGGGCGAACAGGCCACGTTCCCGGCACCATGCATTTACTTGCTCTGCGTCTAAGCCATGAGTCTCTTGTAGCGCCAGCAACTGCTCGTCAACTCGCCAGTCCTGTGGCCGCTTCTCTTTATTGTCGGGCTTGCTCATTTTGCTTACGTCTCGTGCCTTCATCCAGTATTTCAGTTGCTCGTAGCCGAGATTCAATTCGTGCGCGACTGACCGAATCGTTCTGCCATCCCGGGAATACACCTTCATTAATGCCTGTTCGATAAATGCTGCTGAGTACGACTTCGTCATTGTGGCCTCTATTGGTCAATCACTGAAATTTAGAGGCGACAACTAGGCTGACATAGGGGGTAGCCGCGCGAGATAGCTTACGTGAAGCACTTGTTGGAGCCGGTGGCGACATGAGGCGAAAACCTTTTCCTACGAAGAAGGCAAAGTCAAGCCGTCCGCTTCATTCCATTGAGGCGCGCTGCTAGCTTGTTGGTGCGGTGCTGAGAGTAGGCTTTAAGCATCTCGTGCGAAGTATGGCCGGTGATGGACATGATCTCAGTGTCAGTCAAGTCAGTGTTTTCAAAGAAGCGAACCACAGCTTCATGTCGAAGGTCATGGAAATGGAAGTCCTCAACCTTTGCCCGCTTCACGACGCGCCGCCAGGCTTTTGATAATGTGGAGCTGTCCTTCCATTGGTGAAAGATGCGAGGCTCTCCCTCTACTTTGAACGCCTCCATCGCTTTGAGTGCGTCAATGGCGACCGCGCTCAATGGCACGTTTCGAAAGACGCTTGTCTTGACGTTTTCCTCTGGAATGTTCCACGACTGGCGCTTGTAGCTGACGTCAGACCATTTTGCCTTCAAAATTTCTTGCATCCGTGCTGCTGTTTCCAAAGCAAATGTCATGAGCAAATCCCATTCCTTTTGTTTTACATAACCGCGTGTCATTGCCTCTCGCAGTTTTGCTTCCTCGCCATCTTCAAGCCTGCGTTCGCGCTTGTCAGCCCATGCCGGTGGGATGTCGAGCATTAGGAAGAGATTCGGGTCGAGTTGGAACCTGTTTACGACCGCGATCCAGATCAATACCTTCTTCAAAACGAAGAAGTGGCCTCTCACCGTGCCTTTGGAGTAAAGTTTTTGCTTGCCATCTTTGGTCAAGCCACCATCGAAGTAGGGGTGGACCTTGGCGCGTTTTTGGAAAGGTATTGACCTTTTGAGGAACTCATCAATCCAGTGTTGGATGACTTGATGCGTGATGTCTGAGATGTGGTAATGGCCAAGGTCTTCGACAATGGCAGATATTTTCATCCGCTCATGCTCCGCGACGTTGGATACCTTCTCGGGTTCAACGCTAGGCGTTTTTGCGGCCTCCTTGGCCCGGGCAGCCGCCTTAGCCTTCGCCGCTTTTGACATGGCACGTGCCTCAACAAGATAAGCCGCCGCGCCTTCGGCAAGCGTAATCTCGTCGCCAGCCCGGGAGATACTCTGGCGGTTGTCTATCCTGTGCTCGATCTTGTTGATCCAGGTCCTAGCTTCTGATTCCTTCTCGAAGCTCTTCGACACCGTGCTGCTCTTCTTGCCGGTGCCTTTTGACCTGTGCACGCGCGCGTCGTATCGGGCCGTGCCATCCGCCACGATTCGCTTCTTGATTGTCCCCATGTTTCCCCATCTTTCAGTGATAAGTCTGTGAGAAATTCAGGGTGAATGATGCCATTAAATGCTTGTAAAATGTTGAATATAATAATGAAAAATAGAAAAAGACCACTCACCTTTTGAGCCGTAGGTCACAGGTTCGATTCCTGTTGGGCAGACCATCATTCTGCCATCCCCGTATTGCCGGATCGGCCATGCGCAGCCGTCAGCCCATCGCGCCGCTGCCGTAAAAAATTTCATGCAAGTCGTGCAACCGCACCCACGGGAATCGGGCAAGATGCAGGGTCATCACAGATGCGAACCAACGCACTGCATCCCAAGGAGAAGCCAGAATGGCCGTCATCACCACCATCGAAGACCTGCGCGTGCTGGCGCAGCAGCGCGTGCCCCGCATGTTCTACGACTACGCCGATTCCGGTTCCTGGACAGAATCGACCTATCGCGCCAACAGCAGTGACTTTGCCGGCATGAAGTTTCGCCAGCGGGTCGCCGTCAACATGGAAAACCGCACGCTGCGCACCACCATGGCGGGCCAGTCGACGATCATGCCGGTCGCCATCGCGCCCACGGGTCTGACCGGCATGCAGCATGCCGACGGCGAAATCCTTGCTGCCAGGGCTGCCGAAAAATTCGGCATACCGTTCACGCTCTCGACCATGAGCATCTGCTCGATCGAGGATGTCGCAGCCAATACCAGCGCGCCGTTCTGGTTCCAGATGTACATGATGAAGGACCGCGATTTCATCGGGCGCCTGATCGACCGCGCCAAGGCGGTGCGCTGCTCGGCGCTGGTACTGACGCTAGATTTGCAGATTCTCGGCCAGCGGCACAAGGATCTGAAGAACGGCCTGTCGGCGCCGCCGAAGCTGACCCTTGCCAACATCGCCAACATGATGACCAAGCCGCGCTGGTGCCTTGGCATGCTGGGCACCAAACGTCACGGCTTCGGCAATGTCGTCGGCCATGCCACCGCCGTCTCCGACATGAGTTCGCTCGCATCCTGGACTGCACAGCAGTTTGACCCGGCGCTGTCCTGGGACGACGTCGAATGGGTCAAGCAGCGCTGGGGCGGCAAGCTCATCATCAAGGGCATCATGGACCCGGAAGACGCGCGCCTTGCAGTGCGCAGCGGCGCCGATGCGCTGATCGTCTCGAACCATGGCGGCCGTCAGCTCGACGGCGCGCTGTCGTCGATTGCGGCATTGCCGGCAATCGTCGACGCCGTCGGCGGCCAGATCGAGATCCATCTCGACAGCGGCATCCGCTCCGGCCAGGACGTGATCAAGGCGCTGGCGCTGGGCGCGCATGGCGTCTACATCGGCCGGGCGTTTCTGTATGGCCTGGGAGCGATGGGCGAGGCGGGCGTGACGAAATGCCTGGAGATCATCCGCACCGAACTCGACCTGACGATGGCTTTTTGCGGCCTGACCGACATCCGCGACGTCAGCCGCGATATCCTGATACCCGGCACCTTCTGATGCAGGCGCGGCTGGCGTCAGCGTGAAGCAGTCTTTTTCGATGCCGATGTGTTGCCGACTTTGCTGCGTGGATAGCGGATCGTGATCGGCTTCGAGGCCGGCATGCCGCCAAAGGCGCTGCGTCTGCTGCAGGTGTCGGCCGGACAATCGGTGTCGCTGTAGACGATCTTGTGGTTGATCTTGCAGCGCACGAGCGTCGTTGCGCTGGCCGGCAGGCACACCCCCGCAAGCAGGAGCGCGGCAAGCGCGCCGAATAAAAGCGAAGGTGCCGGGCGCAAGGGCGTGGCGGGCTGGAATGCGGCAATGGCGTCATGCATGGTTCGGTCTCCTGAAGGACAACCGCCAGCTTGCCGATGGATGGCCCGGCGTGCGTTGAGTCCGCACAAGCATTTTCCGGGCTTACAAGACTTTGCCGGGGTTCATCAGGTTCAATGGGTCGAGAGTCTGCTTGATGGCGCGCATCAGGCCGATCTCGACCGGCGACTTGTAGCGCAGGATGTCCTCGCGCTTCATGGCGCCGACGCCGTGTTCGGCCGAGATCGAGCCGCCGAACGACGCAACGCAATCGTGCACCGTGCGCGCCACCGCCGCCTGCTGTTCGAGAAACACCCCGTCCGGCA
>JANXSS010000471.1 GCA_025356535.1 Herminiimonas sp. | reverse complement strand
TGTCTATCATCTCGCCCCGGTGATGCCGTTTATTGGCCATTTGGATCTTGACCAGATCCATAACGGTACGCTGCAAGATTTCATTGCTGCACGCAAGGCGCAAGTTGCGAAAGTTAAACTATCACCGGCCTCTGTGATCAGGCGACCACTTCGCAATAAGACGATCAATCACAGTCTCGCAATCGTACGCCGGATACTAAAGCTAGCCGCAGAGGATTGGCGTGATGCAAACAACATGAACTGGCTTCAGAAGGCTCCTCTCGTCACTTTACTCCCGCTAACTGATTCCAGATCACCTCGGCCTATACAGTGGGATGAGCAAAGACGACTGATACCGTTTCTTCCTAACCACCTGGCGAAAATGTCACTGTTCGTTTTAAACAGCGGTGTGCGCGACGATGTGGTATGCAGTCTAGAGTGGGAATGGGAAGTGCGCGGTATCGACGAGATCGGGGGTAACTCGATCTTTATTGTCCCCGCAGAACACGTCAAGGGAGAGATTGAAAACAAAAAGGAGCAAGTCATCGTCTGTAATGACGTCGCGCAGTCGCTTATCGAAAGCATGCGAGGTAAGCATGCAACACGTGTATTTGTGTGGCGTCGGGAGCGGGTCAAGAATCTTGATCAGGCCCCTTTGATGGCATACCGGCCAGTGCAGTCGATGAACAACACGGCGTGGCAGAACGCTAGGCAGAAAGCAAACCTTGGCGATTTGCACGTTCATGACTTGCGACATACAGTCGGAATGAGGCTCAGGGAAGCTAATGTCGGCGAGAAAACCAAGAGCGATATACTTTGGCACTCGACCGGAACGATGACAGATCACTACTCGATCGCACAAATTATCGAAATCTTCGATGCCCTTCAGCGAATCAAAGACGAGTCTAGTCGGCCGAATCTATCTCTTCGTTCGCTAGTTCACGCTTCAAAATTGAAGCAACTCACTCAAAAGTCACTCTCTGCGAAGTAAAGGTAAGAAAAAGGGGCTACGATTTTCATCGTAACCCCTTGATTTTACTACCTAATACTGGTGCGGCTGGCAGGAATCGAACCCACGACCCCTTGGTTCGTAGCCAAGTACTCTATCCAGCTGAGCTACAGCCGCGTAAAACGAAACTATAGCATGTCTTGGGGCTACTTTGGAACCCCCGCAGCGCAGGTAACGCAAAAATCGGTGGACTGCCGCCTTAAAAATACGAATCCGGCACAACGAAGCTCGTTCCATGGCAGGCAACGGCAACTATTCGGGTACTGTGATATCGTTTCCTTTAAGAAATTAACTATAGACCAATGCACAAGCACGTACTTGTTGGCATCAAACACCGGCAAAGGTTTTTCCGTAAATGATTTTCTCAGCCAAGGAGAACGGCTCCCGGGACCGGCGTAAGCGCCTGGCACTGCCGGGTGCGCTTGCCTTGCTGCTCGCTGCAGGCGGGGCGCAGGCGGGCGGGGTTAATGTGCTCGTCACCGACGCGGCCGGGTTGCCCGTTGCCGATGCCGTGGTGTATGCCGAGCCGTCCGGCGGACAGGCGCCGCTGCGGGCGACGAAAGCGGTGGAAATCGAGCAGAAGGCGCGCAAGTTCGCGCCGCTGGTGACGGTGGTGCAGGCCGGTAGCGAGATTTCATTTCCCAACAATGACACCGTGCGCCATCACGTGTACTCGTTTTCGACGCCGAAGGTGTTCGAACTGAAGCTGTATTCGGGCGTGCCGGGCAGTCCGATCCTCTTCGACAAGCCGGGTACCGTAGTCGTCGGCTGCAACATACACGACCAGATGCTGGCCTACATACATATCGTCGCAACGCCCTACTTCGCCCGCACCGATGCCGCCGGTCGTGCGCACCTCGACGGCGTCCCGGCCGGCAAATACGCTTTGAAGCTCTGGTATTACAAGATGACGGCGCCGGCGCAGATACAGGAGCAGGCGCTGCTGATGACGACCGCCGATGCCAGCATGGCGTTGAAGCTCCTGCCGAAGCCGGCTGCACCGAACTAGGATGCCGATGCATTTCCGCAGCCTCGAAACCCGCATCGTCACCCTTTTCCTGATCCTGATCCTGGCGGTTCAGCTCGCCGGTTTCGTGGTGATCCGCAGCGGCATCGAAAACAATGCGCATGCGGCCATCCGCAGCGAGCTGATCATTTTCGAACGCGTCTTCAAGCGCCTCCTGGACCAGAATGCACAGAAGCTGACGCAGGGTGCACGGCTGCTGGCAGCCGATTACGGTTTTCGCCAGGCGATTTCCAGCAATGACCGCGAGACGATTTCCTCCGCCCTGGACAATCATGGCGCGCGCATCGGCGCGTCGCTCACGCTGCTGATCGCAACGGACCGCACGATCAAGGCATCGACTGCCGGCCAGACATCGCAGACGCTGTCGCAGGCGATCGTCGCCCTGGTCGATCGCGCGGAAGAAGCCGGCAGCGCCAGCAGCATTGCGCTGGTCGAGCGCAAGCCGTTGCAGCTGGTGGTGGTGCCGGTGAAGGCGCCGATCACCATTGGCTGGGTGGCGATGGCGTTTCCGATCGACCGGCGCCTGGTGGCCGACATGCAGGACCTGTCCGGCCTGCAGGTGTCGGTGCTCAGCAGCGGGCGCGACGGCAACTGGACCAGCGACGTGTCGACGCTTGCGCCAGGCGATGCGGCAGCGCTGGCAAGGCAGATGCCCGCAGCAGTCAAGGACGGCGCCTCCATCGTGGCCGACCTGGATATGGCTTCGGGCGAGTACACGATGCGTGCCGTGCCGCTGGCGCGCGACGCGCAGCATGCGGCGCTGTTGGTGCTGCAGCGCTCGGTATCGGAAGCGATCGCCCCCTACCGCGCACTGCAGCTGACGCTGTTGATCCTGACCGGTTTCGGCATCCTGATAGCGGTTGCGGGCAGCTTTTTTACGGCGCGCCGGATTGCCACGCCATTGAAGGAACTGGCGCGCATTGCCGAACGCTTTGGCCGCGGCGACTATCACGGCGAACTGCTTGCCAAAGGCGATGATGAAATCGGTGCGCTGTCGAATGCTTTCGACAGCATGCGCACCGGCATCGTCACGCGCGAAGCCGAGATAGGACGGCTTGCTTACTGGGATACGCTGACGAACCTGCCCAACCGGGCCCGCTTCACGGTGCAGCTCGCGGAAGCGATCACGCTGGCGCAGCAGGCGCATCAGCCGCTGTACATCCTGATGATGGACCTCGACCGTTTCAAGAACGTCAACGATGTGCTGGGTCATAATTTTGGCGACGCGCTGCTGCGCCAGGTCGCCGAACGGCTGAAAGTCCAGATCCGGGAAAAGCGCGATCAGATTGCGCGCCTGGGCGGCGACGAGTTTGCGGTCCTGCTGCCGAACATGCAGTTGAACGAAGCGCGCGCGGTCGCCGCCCGCATCCTGAAGTCGCTGGAGATGCCGATTTCGCTCGAAGACCAGACCGTCGATCTTGGCGCCGGCATCGGCATCGCCGGCTATCCCGAACACGGCACCGACGCCGCATCGCTGCTCTCGCGCGCGGAAATCGCCATGTACGCCGCCAAGAAGACCGGCAACGAGGCGGTGGTCTACGATCCGGTTCTCGACAAGGGCAGCCAGCAGAGCCTGTCGATGCTCAGCGAATTGCGGCGCGCGCTCGACCGCAATGAGTTCCGCCTTTACGTGCAACCGAAACTGTCGCTGGCGACCGGTCAGGTCGTCGGCGTCGAGTCGCTGGTGCGCTGGGTGCATCCTGAAAAAGGACTGATCTATCCGGACAGCTTCATACCGTTCGCGGAAAAAACCGGTTTCATCCGGATGCTGACACGCTGGGTGCTCGACCGCTCGGCGGCGCTGTGCCAGCAACTGCAGTCGCAGGGCATCGACCTGAAGATCTCGGCCAATCTGTCGACGCGCGACCTGCTCGACCAGAACCTGCCGGCGAAGTTCGCCGAGATCCTGGCATGCCACAACGTCAAGCCGGGCGCCTTCTGCCTCGAGATCACCGAGAGCGCGATCATGGACGATCCGGTGCGCGCGCAATCGACGCTCGAAGGCCTGCATGCGATGGGCGTGGAGCTGTCGATCGACGACTTCGGCACCGGTTATTCGTCGCTCGCCTATCTGAAGCGCCTGCCGGTCGACGAGCTGAAGATCGACAAGTCCTTCGTCATGAACATGGAAGCCGACATGGACGATGCAAAGATCGTGCGCTCGACGATCGACCTCGGCCACAACATGGGCCTGCGGGTGGTCGCCGAAGGCATCGAGAGCGAAGCAGTCTGGGCGCTGCTGGCGGCCATGGGCTGCGACCATGGCCAAGGTTACTTCATGAGCCGGCCGATACCGGCCGACCAGCTGCCGCAGTGGATCGGCAAATGGACGCCTCCGGCCAGGATACCGAAGCTCGTGGCAGTACCGTATAGCCCACAGTCGGCTGCGCAAAGCTGATCGGCGCCTGCAGTTCAGGCACAATGTGGAGCCTGCAGGCACCACAACCCCAAGAAAACAAAGCCACATGGTCAATACAGACGTGCTGTCGGCGATTCTCGACGATGCATTCAGCGAGATCTACATCGTCGACTGCGCGTCGCTGCGCCTGCTCGACGTCAACAGGACCGCGCGCGAGAACCTGCAACATGACGCGGCCACACTGGCGACGATGGTCCTGCCGGACCTGGCGACGAACCTGTCGGCGGCAAACTATCACGATCTGTTTGATTCGCTTGACTCAGGAAAAAACGGGCAGATGCGCCTTGAAGCCGTGCACCTGCGCGCCGATGGCTCGCAGTATCCGGTCGAGCTGCGCCTGCACCGTTACCTGGGAAACGGTGCCGATGCCGCCGCATACGTCGTCATCGGG
>JANXSS010000270.1 GCA_025356535.1 Herminiimonas sp. | reverse complement strand
TGCGCTGCAGCAGACTCATCATGTTTTCGCGGTTATGGATCTGCATCGAAATCTCGATGCCCGGAAAGCGTTTCCTGAACTGCACCAGCAGCATCGGCACGAAATATTTCGCGGTGCTGACCACGCCCAGATCGACGCGGCCGTTCTGCAGGCCGCACAGATTTGCCACGGTGTCGTCGAGCTGGCGCAACTGCCCGAGCGCGGCGATCGCAAACGCCTGCACCTCCAGGCCCACGGCGGTCAGCCGGATGTTGCGACCGGATGGCTCTACCAGCGGCACGCCCAGCGCTTCTTCCAACTGGCGCAACTGCATCGAGATGGCCGGCTGGGTGACATGCAGTTTTTCGGCGGCCTTCGAGACCGATTCCGAACGGGCGACTTCAAGGAAGGTGTCGAGCTGACGAAGCGTGTAGCGGCGCATTGAATGATAAGGAAGGAGTGATGCAATTCTCAACAATCCTTATTAGACCTTAACTATCGTCGTTTGTATAGTTTGGTCAACCCGGCGCAAATGCGCTGACAGAGCGGCTTTAGCGCAGCGCCGGAAGCCGGATTTACACGGATCGACCGACACATCAACAGGAGACAACGAGATGAGCGACACAGACGCAGTACAGATCACGGACCAGAAAAAACGCTACTCCGCCGGCGTGCTGAAATATGCGCAGATGGGTTACTGGGACGGCGACTATGAGCCCAAGGCCACCGATATCCTGGCGCTGTTTCGCATCACGCCGCAGGATGGCGTCGATCCGATCGAAGCCGCCGCAGCGGTGGCCGGCGAATCGTCGACCGCAACCTGGACCGTGGTATGGACCGACCGCCTGACGGCATCCGACATGTACCGCGCCAAGGCCTACCGGGTCGATCCGGTGCCGAACAATCCGGGCCAATATTTTTGCTACGTCGCCTACGACCTGTCGCTGTTCGAAGAGGGCTCGATCACCAACGTCGCCGCTTCCGTCATCGGGAACGTTTTTTCCTTCAAGCCATTGAAGGCCGCACGCCTGGAAGACATGAAATTTCCGGTTGCTTATGTGAAGACCTTCCAAGGTCCGCCGACCGGCATCATCGTCGAACGCGAGCGCCTCGACAAGTTCGGCCGTCCGCTGCTGGGTGCGACCACCAAGCCAAAGCTGGGTTTGTCAGGCCGTAACTATGGCCGCGTGGTGTACGAAGGCTTGAGAGGCGGCCTCGACTTCATGAAGGATGACGAGAACATCAACTCGCAGCCGTTCATGCATTGGCGGGACCGCTTCCTGTTCGTCATGGACGCCGTCAACAAGGCGTCGGCCGCAACAGGTGAAGTCAAGGGCAGCTACCTTAACATCACGGCCGGCAACATGGAAGAAATGTATCGTCGCGCCGAATTTGCCAAGGAACTCGGCTCGGTCATCGTCATGATCGACCTGGTCGTGGGCTACACCGCGATCCAGTCGATGGCGACCTGGTGCCGTGCCAATGACATGATCCTTCACTTGCACCGCGCCGGCCATGGCACCTATACGCGGCAAAAGAATCACGGCGTGTCGTTCCGTGTGATTGCCAAGTGGATGCGTTTAACAGGTGTCGATCACATCCACGCCGGCACTGCGGTCGGCAAGCTCGAAGGCGATCCGATGACCGTGCAGGGCTACTACAACGTCTGCCGCGATTCCCAGACAAAGGTGGACCTGCCGCGTGGTATCTATTTCGACCAGGACTGGGGCGCGCTGCGCAAGGTCATGCCGGTCGCATCCGGGGGTATTCATGCCGGACAGATGCACCAGTTGATCCACCTGTTCGGCGATGACGTCGTGTTGCAGTTCGGCGGCGGCACCATCGGTCATCCACAGGGTATCCAGGCCGGTGCGCAAGCCAACCGGGTTGCGCTGGAAGCGATCGTGCTGGCGCGTAACGAAGGCCGCGACATCTTGAACGAAGGCCCGCAGATCCTGCGTGACGCCGCCAAGTGGTGCAGCCCGCTGAAGGCCGCACTCGATACCTGGGGCGACATCAGTTTCAACTATGAATCGACGGATACCTCCGACTACGCGTCGACGCCGTCGGTGTCCTAACAGCGTCGCAGCGCCCCGGCCAGACCCATCGAACCGGCAAGGACGATCGCATCGCCCTTGCCGACAACTGAATCCAAGAGGACCATCATGCGCATTACACAAGGTACGTTTTCCTTCCTGCCCGACCTGACCAACGAGCAGATCACCAAGCAGCTGCAATACTGCCTCGACAACGGCTGGGCGATCAGCGTCGAATACACCGACGATCCGCATCCGCGCAACACCTACTGGGAAATGTCCGGCAACCCGATGTTCGACATTCATGATGCTGCAGGCGTCATGATGGAAATCGAGAGCTGCCGCAAGACCTTCCCGAGCCATTACATCCGCGTCATGGCATTCGATTCGACGCATACCGTGGAATCGGTGGTGATTTCCTTCATCGTCAACCGTCCAAAGGACGAGCCGGGCTTCCGCCTGACGCGCCAGGAAATCGGCGGCCGCCAGATGCGTTACAGCACCGAGAGCTATGCGGTCAATCGCTCCCCGGAGGGCAGTCGCTACTAAGCTGCAATCAAGCATGAGAGCATGCAGTACCTGGCAAGCGACTGCGTCGCAAGGCGCAGTCGACGGCATACCTAACAAAGGAGTTCAGCATGGCAGAGTCCTCTCCCGGCGAGCAATCCGCAGCCACCAATCCGGTTGCGGCAGCCTTGCAGAGTTCGGGCATCGCCGAACTCCTGGCACAGCTCGACCGCGAACTGATTGGCTTAACGCCCGTCAAGTCGCGCATCCGTGACATCGCAGCGCTGCTGCTGGTCGACAAGCTGCGCGCCGAGCGCGGCTACAGCACCGGCGCCCCCAGCCTGCACATGAGTTTTACCGGCAACCCCGGCACTGGCAAGACGACGGTCGCCATGCGCATGGCAGAAATCCTGCATCGCCTGGGCTACCTGCGAAAGGGTCACCTGGTCGCCGTCACCCGCGACGACCTGGTCGGCCAGTACATCGGCCACACCGCGCCGAAGACAAAGGAAATCCTGAAGAAAGCCATGGGCGGCGTCCTTTTCATCGACGAAGCCTATTATCTGTATCGCCCGGAAAACGAGCGCGACTACGGCCAGGAAGCCATCGAGATCCTGCTGCAGGTAATGGAAAACAACCGGGACGACCTGGTCGTGATCTTTGCCGGCTACAAGGACCGGATGGACAATTTTTTCGGCTCCAACCCGGGCATGAATTCACGGGTGGCGCATCATATCGATTTTCCCGACTATCAACCGCCCGAGCTGCAGCAGATCGCGCAGCTCATGCTGGGCACGATGCAGTACAAGTTCGACGAGCGCGCACAAGAGGTCTTTGCCGACTACATCGTCAAGCGCATGGCGCTGCCGCATTTCGCCAATGCCCGCAGCGTGCGCAATGCACTCGACCGCGCCCGCCTGCGGCATGCCTCGCGCCTGCTCTCGACCACCGGCCCGATCGGCGACGACGCCCTGATGACGCTGATCGCCGACGACCTGCTGGCCAGCCGTGTATTTCGGACCGAGCCCGATGCAAGTTTGCCAACCCAGGAGAAACCGGCATGCTGAACGCCCTCATTTTCGATGTCGATGGCACCCTGGCCGACACCGAGACGGTGCATCGCGAAGCCTTCAATGCAGCCTTCGCGCAGGCAGGTCTCGACTGGCACTGGAGCGAGGCGCTCTACACGCAACTGTTGCAGGTGGCCGGCGGCAAGGAACGCATTGCACACTATTGGCAACAGGTTGATCCGAATCGGGCCAGCGAGAGCATCGCTTCCCGGACCATCGACCGCATCCATGCGATCAAGACGCGCGAATACGAGCAGCGCGTGGCCGGCGGCCAGCTCGCGCTGCGCCCCGGCATGCTGCGTTTGATCCGCGAAGCGCATGCAGCTGGCATGCCGCTTGCAATTGCCACCACGACGACGCCGGCAAATGTCGCGGCGCTGCTGTCGACGCCCCTGGGTGCCGGGTGGCGCGACTACTTCGTGGCGGTGTGCGACGCCGGCACGCCCGGTCGCAAGAAGCCGGCGCCGGACATTTATCTCTCGGCGCTGGCCGCATTGCATATGCCGGCGGCCGAATGCCTGGCGTTCGAGGATTCCGAAAACGGCCTGCGCGCCGCCACCGCGGCCGGCATACCGACCCTGATCACGCCGACGGCCTATACGGCCATGCATGATTTCGATGGCGCGCTGCTGGTGCTGCCGCACCTGGGCGACCCGGCAACACCGATGGCGCAGCGCCTGCCGGGCACCGACCAACGCTGGGCCGACCTGACTGCGCTGCGGCGCTGGCATGAAGGCATACT
>JANXSS010000228.1 GCA_025356535.1 Herminiimonas sp. | reverse complement strand
CCGTGATCGCGCCGCTGTTCAACAAGTTCACGCCGCTGACCGATGAATCCCTGAAAACCCGGATCGAGCAATTGATGGGCCGGGTCGGTTTCGCGTCTCAAGGACTGTTCGTGATGGACGGCTCCAAGCGCAGCGCGCACGGCAATGCGTATTTTTCCGGTTTCGGCGCGGCCAAGCGGATCGTGTTTTTCGACACGCTCCTGGCGCGCCTGGCGCCGGAAGAAATCGAGGCGGTGCTGGCGCATGAGCTGGGCCACTTCAAACTGAAGCACATCGTCAAGCGCATCCTGATGATGTTTGCCATTTCGCTCGGCTTTCTGGCGCTGCTCGGTTTTCTCAAGACGCAGACCTGGTTCTATACGGGTCTCGGTGTCGATCCGATGATCGGCGTCAGCAACGATGCCATGGCGCTGATCCTGTTCATGCTGGTGCTGCCGGTGTTTACCTTCCTGTTTTCGCCGCTGACCTCGATCGGTTCGCGCAAGCATGAATTCGAGGCAGACGCCTTTGCGGCCAAACATACCCGGGCCGACGACCTGGTGTCGGCACTGGTGAAGCTGTACGAAGACAATGCCTCCACCCTGACGCCGGACCCGCTGCATTCGGCTTTTTACGACTCGCATCCGCCGGCTTCGGTACGGATACACAAGCTGCTGGCGCACTGAGCGACGCACAATACCTACCGAACCGATACCGATGCCCACCACCTCGCAATTGCTCGACATGACCTGCCAGCCGCAGACCCGCGCACTGCCGGCCGATGAAACAGCCGCCCTGCTGCAGGCGACGCCGCACTGGCAGCAGGAAGGCAAGCGCATCGTGCGCACCTTCGGCTTTGCCGATTATCACGCGACCCTGGCATTCATCAATGCGATTGCCTATGTCATCCATGCACAGAACCATCATCCGGAACTGACTGTTACCTACAACAAGTGCACCGTCCGGTACGACACCCACAGCGTCGACGGCGGCGCCGGCGGCCTGTCGGTCAACGACTTCATTTGCGCAGCCAAGGTCGACGCGATCTTCGAGCAGACCTTTTCGTAACGCGGCATGGCAAAGCTCTCCACCCTGCGCACGCCTTCCGCCGGCACCAGCGACGCGGCGCGCAAGGCCGGCGCCAGCCCGACCGTGGACGCCACCGTCATCGCCGCCCATGGCCGGCATTACCTGGCGCTGGCCGATGGCGCCCACCTGCAGTGTGTCACCCGTGGCAAGAAAAGCGACATTGCGGTGGGCGACCGCATCCATGTCCAGATGACCTCCGCCAACCAGGGCGTGATCGAATCGATCGGCGAGCGGGCAACGCTGCTCTACCGCTCCGACCAGTACAAGTCGAAGCTGCTGGCGTCAAACGTGACGCAACTGTTCATCGTGGTGGCAACCGAGCCTGGCTTTGCCGACGACCTGATTTCGCGCGCCCTGGTGGCCTCGGACGCGGCCGGCGTGCGCGCGCACCTGGTGTTGAACAAGATCGATGTCACGGCTTCCCTTGCCCGCACCCGCGAACGGCTCAAGCCGTATGCGGCGCTGGGCTATCCGGTGCATGAAGTCTCGGCCCGCGCCGCGCCCGAGGCGGCCTGCGCCATCCTGGGGCCGCTTCTGGCCGGCGAATCGACCATCCTGATCGGCCAGTCCGGCATGGGCAAGTCGTCGCTGATCAACCTGCTGGTGCCGGACGCCGACATCGCGGTGCGCGAGATCTCGGCGGCGCTCGACACCGGCAAGCACACCACCACCTTCACCCGCCTCTATGCAATGGGGGCGGACACCTCGATCATCGATTCGCCGGGCTTCCAGGAATTCGGCCTGTTCCACCTCACCGAAGGCATGCTGGAACGGGCTTTCCCGGAATTTGCGCCCTATCTGGGCAAGTGCAAGTACTACAACTGCCATCACGCCAACGAGCCGGAATGCGCGGTGCGGGCGGCCGTTGCCTGCGGCGACATTGCGCCGATGCGGCATGCGCTGTACCTGCAACTGAAGCACGAATCGGCGCAGACGCTGTACTGAAGCAGCACCTGGCGGAGGCGACGGACCGCGGTCGATTGCGAATTGCCAAGAGAACATCCCCGCACATGCGTGGTGGCCGGAAAATCCCTTATAATCAAACGCCTTCGCGCTTCGAAGCGTTAACTACCACGGCGGCGGGCACGCGCCTCGTCGCGGTCTTGCGCGGCTTCACGCCGCTTCCATTCATGGCAATCAAACACTTCCTGCAGTTTTCAGACTTCAGCCTCGAAGAATTCGAGTATCTGATGGAGCGTGCGCGCATCATCAAGCAGAAGTTCAAGGCCTACGAGCCGTATCATCCGCTGCAGGACCGCACGCTGGTGATGGTGTTCGAAAAGAACTCGACGCGCACCCGGCTGTCCTTCGAAGCCGGCATGCATCAGCTCGGCGGCGCTGCCATCTATCTGAACACGCGCGACAGCCAGCTCGGCCGCGGCGAGCCGGTGGAAGACGCCGGCCAGGTGATGTCCCGCATGTGCGACATCATCATGATCCGCACCTTCGGCCAGGACATCATCGAACGCTTTGCTGCCCACTCGCGGGTGCCGGTCATCAACGGCCTGACCAATGAGCATCATCCCTGCCAGGTGCTGGCCGATGTGTTTACCTTCATCGAGCATCGCGGCTCGATCAAGGGCAAGACCGTGGCCTGGGTCGGCGATGGCAACAACATGGCCAACACCTGGCTGCAGGCGGCCGACCTGCTGGGATTTACCGTCCAC
>JANXSS010000223.1 GCA_025356535.1 Herminiimonas sp. | reverse complement strand
CCGCAACACCAGCGTGACGTATTTCAGCGAGATGACGATGATCAGTCCCCACAGGATCAGGGAGACGACGCCGATGATATTGACCGGACTCGGCGCAATGCCATGGTGTGCGGCAAAAACTTCCTTCATTGTGTACAGCGGACTGGTGCCGATATCGCCGTACACGATGCCGATGGCAGCCAGTGTCAGTGCCGCATAACTGCTTCTGGTCGAATCTTTCGTCACGTCGCACCGTCTGGAATAAGCGCCTTGGGAGACCCGTATTTTAAAGCACCGGCAATTGCACGAAAGGGGTCAACGCAAGTTAAAACGGGGGTAGCATCAGGAACATGTACGCGGCAATCCAGTCGTCACGTTTGCAACGGAGGTCAGCATGGGTGAATGTCCAAAATGTGGTGGTACCGGGCTGGTGAAATGTCACCGCTGCGACGGCTCTGGCCTGGGCGACGCAAGTGCCATCCAGGCGCCGGGCTTGCCGCCCGCAACCGGTACTGTCGAGACGGCAAAGTGCACCGCCTGCCACGGCATCGGCACCGAGCCTTGCCGGCGATGCGACGGCGCCGGGGAAGTCTATTGCTGAAGGCGCTACGCTGCATGCCCCGCCGTCTGGCCACAGTCCAGGATGCCGCACATGATCGCTGGCGTCTTGATCGAACCGCAGGCGATAACGACCGGTGCCCGTTAAAATACGAAAGCGACTGATTCAGGCAGCCTTCCATCCGTCTTCTCATTTTCCTCCTCCTGCCCTGGCTCACTTTCTTTACCATCGGACGCCGATCGCCCTTTCCCAACACCCGAAGCACGCACGCGGCCGATGAATTGAACGCCGCCGCCCGGCTGTCGGGCGACTGTCAACACCCGTCTGTCATCGAAAACAGTTTTCTGCTGCTGGCAACGCTGATCGATGTTGCCATGTTTGCCGGGTCGCCCCATGAGACCGTGGATTTCGACGAGTGAAAAACGGCGGGCAGGTGGGTCGGCCATGTCTGGATGCGGCACCGAACGATGTCGCCTCGATGCGGCGGGACTGTTGGTTCATGCGAATTTTTTACGCACGGCGTCCATTCGCATTTATTCACGGCCATTCGTTTTTCCAAATTGCAAACTTTTACGTCGCGCCTACCATCGCCTCACCCGCTCGCAGTCGTGAGCAACGGCAGGTCCGTTTCCCCGTCGCCGGTGTTGGGCGAGACGACAGGCTGTAAATCGAGGTCCTTCATTTCTCGGAGAAACATCATGGAGATTCAGGCAGGCATGGCGCACATGTTCGGTGGCACTTTCGGCAGCACTTTCGGTAGCACCTTCGGAGGCGGTGCAGCCAGGATGGAAAGCATCGCCAACAGGACGTTGGCAACCGAAAACACAGGCGTGGCGGGTATCTCCGGTTTTCAGCAACTGCCGCCTGACCTGCAGGCAAGCATCAACGCCATGATCCAAAATTATTATGGAACCAATGCAGCAACTGGCGGCATGGCACAGGGCGTGACAAACGCCCCGATGCCGCACTGTCAGGTGATGGGCGGCCCCATGATGCCGCAGCCGCCTGCCTTGACGCCCTGGCAACCGCAAGGGTATCCCATGATGCCGCAACCGCCGACAAGGCCGGCGAATTTCGAGGCCGACCTGGCCAACGGCGACCATGTATCGCTTACACCGCGACAGGTTCTCTCCATCGAGACCCTGCGCAACGCCACGCCGCCAATCAGGGGCACCAAAGAGCAGTTGCAAAACCTGGCGGACGATCCGAACACGGACCCCGCCATCAGGAAGGCGCTGCACACCGTTCTCGGAAACAACGACACCATGCATTTCCTCATCGGCGCAAGCAACCTCAGCGGCGGCGCCGGTCACGTCGGCCACGGCGACTACCAGGCTCTCAACGACCTGCCAGGCTGGAATGCAGCAGCGCAGGCGGCGGCGATCTATGTCGGGAAAAAGGAGCAATATAACGCCGACATGCGAGGTCTTACGCCTTCGCCAACCTCCCAACCGGGCTGGGAAACCTTGGGCACACCGTCGCCGCTGCCATACAACAACGCTTCGCCGGCCTCTTATCCTGGCTGGGAAACCTTGGGCACGCCCATGCCCTGGCCGCAATCCGGCGCGACCTCCCTGGCAGCTGGTGCGACCGCCGCGGCTGAAGCGGCGCAACAGCAGGCAATGCAGATGATGGGCGGCGTCTGAAGCGACAACGCGCCACGGCCGACCCTGTGCAGCTCTCTGCCACGGTCGGCGCAGGACAGCCGCACCGGCCTGCTGCCTGATTGGGTCGGACCGGTGCAGCGACTGGCTGGCTGCCGGTCTGCTACGACGCCGTTGCAATCTTGCCTTGTTCGAAGCCGGGCAGCCTTGATGCGGCATCGATGCGACGCTCCACGATTCCCCTTCCTGCCGTTCCAGATGCGTAGTGCAGCAAGCCTGCATGCGAAGCCGGCACCTGAGCCGGCCCTGCGGCGTGCAACTGCAGGTATCGGTCGATGTCGCAGCGCGCCAGCCAGGAGGTGCCGATTTCACCACGCCTGTCGCACGGGCTCCCGAGGCTTCGGCACGTGCGAACCCACCGATCGGAAATGGAGCGCATACTCTCGCCCGCATCAAGCCGTTTCGTCAAACACGGCTGACTGGCGGCCCACCGGCGGCCGCGGTCATCGAACGATGCGCCTTCGCGCCCTACCAGGATAATCGTGCAACCAATCATCTCCATCAAGAACCTGACGAAGACCTACAAGTCCGGCTTCCAGGCACTTAAAAACATCAACCTCGACATTCATCGCGGCGAAATCTTCGCGCTCCTGGGGCCCAACGGCGCCGGCAAGACAACCCTCATCAGCATCATCTGCGGCATCGTCAATCCGAGCACCGGCACGGTGCTGGCCGACGGCCACGACGTGATCACGGACTTTCGCGCCGCGCGCGCCAAGATCGGCCTGGTGCCGCAGGAGCTGTCGACCGACGCCTTCGAAAGCGTCTGGGCAACGGTAAACTTCAGCCGCGGCATCTTCGGCAAGCCGCCCAACACGGCCCATGTCGAGCAGGTCCTGCGCACGCTCTCGCTGTGGGACAAGCGCCACGAAAAGATCCGCATGCTCTCCGGCGGCATGAAGCGCCGGGTGATGATCGCGAAAGCGCTCTCGCACGAGCCGCAGATCCTGTTTCTCGACGAGCCGACCGCCGGCGTCGACGTGGTGCTGCGACGCGACATGTGGGACATGGTGCGGCGTCTGCGCGAAGCCGGCGTGACCATCATCCTGACCACGCACTACATCGAGGAAGCCGAGGAAATGGCCGACCGCATCGGCGTCATCAGCAATGGCGAAATCATCCTGGTCGAGGACAAGGCGGTGCTGATGGCCAAGCTGGGCAAGAAGCAGCTGCATCTGCACCTGCAACGCCCGCTGGCCGAAATCCCGGTGCAGCTGGCCGGCCATGCGCTCACCCTTGCAGACGATGGCAACGAGCTGATCTACACCTTCGATGCGCAGAGCAAGGAGACCGGGATTGCCGACCTGATGCGCGAGCTGGCTTTGCACGGCATCGACTTCAAGGACCTGCGTTCGTCCGAAAGCTCGCTCGAAGAAATCTTCGTCAACCTGGTGGAAACTCCCGCATGAACATCTACGCAATCCGCGCAATCTATGCCTTCGAGATGGCGCGTGCCTGGCGCACCCTGACGCAGAGCATCGCCTCGCCGGTCATCTCCACTTCGCTTTACTTCGTCGTGTTCGGCTCGGCGATCGGCTCGCGCATGGGCCAGATCGACGGCATCGGCTACGGCGCCTTCATCATTCCAGGCCTGATCATGCTGTCGCTGCTGACCCAGAGCGTGGCCAACGCTTCGTTCGGCATCTACATGCCGCGTTTCGCAGGCACCATCTACGAGGTGCTGTCGGCGCCGATCTCGGTCGTCGAGATCATCATCGGCTACGTCGGTGCCGCCGCCTCCAAGTCGGTCATCCTCGGCCTGATCATCCTGGCCACCGCGCGCCTGTTCGTACCGTTCGAAATCGCCCATCCGCTCTGGATGCTGGCCTTTCTGATTCTGACATCGGTGACCTTCAGCCTGTTCGGCTTCATCATCGGCGTCTGGGCCGACGGCTTCGAGAAGCTGCAGATCATCCCGATGCTGCTGATTACACCCCTGACTTTTCTGGGTGGCAGTTTTTACTCGATCAACATGCTGCCGCCGTTCTGGCAGAAGGTCACGCTGTTCAATCCGATGGTCTACCTCATCAGCGGCTTTCGCTGGAGCTTCTACGATGTGGCCGATGTCAGCGTGGCGCTCAGCCTGGGCGCCACGTTGGTGTTTCTGCTGCTGTGCTTCGCCGGCATCTGGTGGATTTTCAAGACCGGCTACCGCCTGAAGGCATAGCGCCGGCAACCGCCCTGGCGCCGCATCCGGCGCCTGCCCGGTGCACCCGTGGGACAGCGACAGCACGGTTGCAGCGATACAATGCCACCCAAAGCCGGCAAATCCGTTAAACTCGGCACCGCGCCGGGAATCGCCCGGTGCGAACGCATGGCCGTAGGGATGCGTTCTCGGTTTGAATAACTCTGGAGATACTGATGGTCACGACCGCGAAAAAAGAAGCCAAGCCAGGTTCGGCATTTATGAAACCGGTCAATCTGTCAAAGGAACTGGCGGCAATCATCGGCGCCGAGCCGATCCCCCGTACCGAAGTGACAAAGAAGATCTGGGAATACATCAAGGCACATGACCTGCAGGAGCCGACCAACAAGCGCATGATCAATGCCGATGCCAAGCTCGAAGTCGTCTTCGGCGGCAAGAAGCAGGTGTCGATGTTCGAGATGACGAAGCTGCTGTCGCTGCACATGAAGGCCTGAGTTCCCTGGATTGAGGCGTCGGCCTGAAGCGTCGGCATTGCGGGAGCAGGACGTCATCTTGCCGGCCTGCCTTGCTGCATCGCATTTAGCCAGGCCACGGTTTCAGTCGCGTTTCTTCCTGTCGGTCGGCCGCCCGCCCAGCAAGCCTTCCTGCTCGGTCAGCATCGCGCCGATCTGTATGCCGTCGGCATCGATGGTGTATTCGCGCAGCTGATCCGAATGCGCACTGCCGCGCACCTTCACCACCGCCATCACGCGCCGCAGGCGACTGTCGACTTCGATATAGCACTGCGCGATGATGGCGTCGGTCAGGAATGCGGTGCCGTAGGGGCTGAAGCGCAGGTCGGTGTAGCGGTCCTCGAGTTCGGACGTCATCACCATCGTCACGCCCATGCCGGCCATCGTGGTAACGAGCCGCAACAGCGACTCCCGGAAATCCTCGCGAAAGGTCGGCGCCAGGCTCAGTTCGAGGCCGGACAGGGAATCGATGACCACCCGCGCTGCCTTCATGCGGCGGACTTCCCGCATCAATCGCACCACGACTTCATCGATCGAGACGTCTGGCGCACCACTGTCGATCAGGCTGACGCTGCCTTGCGCAATCAATTTCGCCACGGTGGTGTTGCGTACGCCGTTCGGATGCGATTCGAAGGCGGCGATGACGCCATGCTCGCCCAGGCGCGCGCCTTCGGCCAGGAAAGCCGCCGACAGGATGCTTTTGCCGGAACCCGAAGGCCCGGCGATAAGCAGCGAATACCCCCGCGGCAGGCCGCCGCCGAGCATCTCGTCGAGGCGCGGCACACCCATCGTCACGCGCGGTGCATCCTTGGCTGTGGCCCGGGTGACTTCGTCTGCCGTCGGCGCATCGGGTGCGAAGACTTCGACGCCGGTGCGGTCGATACGAAACGAATGCAGCCCCGGCACCGGCGCCTGGCCGCGCATCTTCATGATCTCGATCTTGCGCACCATCGAGTTGCGCTGCACGCTCTGGCGCAGCCAGATCAGGCCGTCGGCAACGGTGAAGACCGGGTTGGCGTCGGCCTCGTTTGCATATTCGCCGATCAAGAACGTGGTTGCCTGCCAGCTCGTCATGAGCATGCCCAGCTGCTGCAGAACTGCTGCAGGCGGTTCTGCGTGTTGTCGCCGGGCAGGCTCGACAACACCACTGAACGGAATGAATCGATGAACACCAGCGCGGGCATGGTTTCCTCGACTTCCTCGAGAATTCGCACCAGCACCTGGTCGAGATTGCCGGTCAGCGTTTCTTCCGCCAGATTAACGAAGCGCACCACGCTGTTGACCGCATCGTTGCGGAAGAAATCGAACTGCTGCTGGTAGCGCAGCATCTTCAGCGGCGGCTCGCCCAGCACCGTCAGATACAGCGCCGGTCGCTGCGGGGTTGCCAGGGAAAACATCAATTGATGCGCCAGTGTCGTCTTGCCGCATCCCGGCAATCCCATGATCAGGTTGAAGGAGAACTCCGGTATGCCGCCGTCGATGATCTGGTCGAGGCCCGGCACGCCGGTTGTCAGCCGGTTGATCGTAACTTTCGTCTTCATGACGAATCGTCCTGCGCGAAACTGCCGCTTGAAGGGTTTTGCCAGATGGAGCGCAGCAGACGCTCGCTGAGCGATACCCCGACCAGGCCGACCAGCATCTGGTAAAAAATGTCGAGCACGGCGGTGGCGCCGGCGCTGGCGCTGTCGAAAGGCTGTCGCATCAATGCTGCCCGCAGCAACTTCAGGTCCATCGGTGCCTGCGCGCCCTGAAAACAATCGCCCAGCCAGGCATGCTCACGCGCGGCAACATGCAGACTGCGCTGAAACAGTCCGGAGACGCCCTGTTGTCCGAAAATGCCGAACAGCCGGTCGCCGATTTCCCGCCAGGTGCCATCGAGCGCATCGGCCAGGTTTTCCAGGTCGGTCGGACCGCCAGCGGCGCAGCGCAGCGCCGGCAGGGAGGAAAGCGGTGTTCGGGTTGCCATGAAGTGCGTTGCTGCCAGAGCAGGGAGGCATAAATATTACACCTTGCGCGCGATCGGGTGCGTATCGCTTGAAACCTGGCAGATCGCCAGCATCTGCAAAATCTGGAGACGATGCATTTGCCTATTGAAAAAAACATGACAATCCAATTGAACCCTGCCGAAACGAAATCCTATCCCGGACCCTTGCTCGACGCCCTGATTCGCCGCCTCGACCTGCGAGACGATGCAGCATTGGCCAGCCGCCTCGAACTTGCGCCGCGCATGATCAAGATGGTGCGCGAAGGGCGGCTGCTGGTAAGCCAGTCGATGCTGGTGCAGATGCATGCCGTCTCGGGATTGAGCGTGGGCGCACTCGAGGACATGCTGCATGGCGCAGCAGGCAGCGCCGGCAGTGCGCCGCTGCCCACGCCAGTCGATCCCCGCCCGCGATGATGCGCAGGCGCTGACGGATCGACGGCACTGCAATACGCCGGATTTCGGATCGGTCTTCCGGCCAACCTGGTCGAGACGGCAATGGCCGGCATGATCGGCGGGCGACGGTGCAACTTTTGCCGGTATCAGGCAACCAATGCTGAGCAGCAGTCGCTCCGGGTACGGGTCGCCGCACCGGGCAACCTTTTCAAATCCTAACGGGCAGGGTCACATGGCTTTTCCGAGGACGCGCCTGCATCCGCTGATTGCCGCGGCATCTGTCTCGGTCATCATCGCCAGCCTGACTGCAAGCGCAGTCATGACCGGCGTGTTACGGCCCGTGCAGGCAATTTTGCCGGAAAATGCCGCAACAGCGCCCGTTTCGCCGCCTGCTGCAGCCACGCGCAGCGCATCGACTGCACCGCCTGCAACCTCGGGCGCTGCGGCCAGCGGCACCACCGGCTCCGGCGGCGGCGGTGATGGGCCGGCACCGGCACCGGCTGGCGTGTCCGAAACGCCCCCTGGCAGCCCGGTCGCGTCGCGCCCGCCAACGCCACCAGCGGGCAAGCCACGCGATCCGGCGCTTGCTTCGCTCGACCGGCGCGCGCAGCCGGCTGCAAACCCAGCCACCCTTCCGGCAGTCTTCATCCATGTCTACAACACATCGGCAAGGCAGCAGCTGCAGCAGCTCGAACCGGTTCTCAAGCAGCATGGCATGCGGCTGGCTGGCATCAAGGTCGTCGGGACAGGGCCGGCGCAATCGGACCTGCGCTACTTTCATGCGTCGGAAAGAAGCGAGGCAGTCAAGGTGCAGGCCGCGCTCCTTGCGGCGGTCTTTCCGGTGCGCCAGCTGAAGATGATCAGCGGTTATGAAACGCAGGCAACGCCGCGGCAGTACGAACTCTGGCTGTCGCCCGGCTTTCGGATGCAGCGCTGAATCGCGCAGCGGCAGTGCATTATTTCGGTACTTCTGGTGACAAGGCAAATATACCAACACATCATTTCCTAAAGACACGAAGCCCGTGTTATGATGGATTGCGTGTTGCGGGCCCCTGCGCCCTTACGTTAGCGCCCTCTCCCCACTTATCGGAATTTCTGATGCTGATGTTTCATCCGCTTGCATGGCGGCCTACCCTGGCACTGTGCACATGAGCGACATGACCGCGGGGCCGGCTCGTCTGCCTTGGGATGACCAGCCTTACAGCATCAAGCGGTTTGGCATCAGCGTCACCAACTGCGACAGCGAACCGGTTCAGACACCGGGATGCATCGAAAGCCATGGCGCGCTGCTGGTGCTGCGCAGTAGCGACCTGACGGTCCTGCAGGCCAGCGAAAATACGCAACCGATACTCGGCATTGCGCCGCAGGCGCTGCTTGGTTGCTCGGTTGCGATGGTGCTCGGGGAAGCCGGCGCCAGCCACCTTTCGGTATTTCTCGCCAAGGAATCGGTCGACTGCAATCCCCTGTACCTGCTCACGCACCCCGGCCAGGCCGACAGCGAGCCGCTCGACGTGACGGTCCACACGATCGACGGCGTGGTCATCGTCGAATTCGAAACCACGTCGCGCACGGGAGGCTACGAACCCGACTACTACGCTCTGATCAAGCACAGTGTCGCCCGCCTGCAGAAAGTGACGACGTTGCAGGCGCTGGGCGATGCCGTCACCCACGAAATCCGCGCCCTGACCGGCCTCGACCGGGTCATGGTCTACAAGTTTCACGAAGGCGGCCACGGCGAAGTGGTGGCCGAGAGCCGGCGCGAAGACCTGCCGACCTGGCTCGGCCTGCATTATCCGGCGCATGACATTCCGGAGCCGGCGCGGGAAATCTTCCGGCAGGTATGGATCCGGACCCTGCGCGACGTCGGCGCGCCGCTGGCCGAAATGGTGCCGCTGGTGCATCCGGAAACCGGCAATGCGCTGACCATGACCTATTGCGCGCTGCGCGGCGCCTCGATCATGTACACCGAATACCTGCACAACATTCACGTCACGGCAACGCTGACGCTGGCGATCCGGCGCGGCGACAAGCTCTGGGGCCTGATCTCCTGCCATCACTATGCCGGACCGGTGACCCTGCCCTACGGCATGCGGGCCGCCTGCGAGCTGCTGGCGCAGGTCGTCTCGCTGCAGCATGAATCGGCGGAAGACCGCGAGCACCTGGCCTACCGGTTGCAGCTCGAAGACGTACATCAGCAGCTGATCACGCAGGCGGCGCACGAAAACGGCCTGGCGGCATTGGTCGGCGGCTCGCCAAGCCTGCTCGAGGCAATGGATGCGAGCGGCGCGGCGCTGTTTCATGACGAGCGCTGGTGGTGCGTCGGCGACACGCCGGTCAAAGCTGAACTCGATGGCCTGCGCCGCTGGCTTGCCACCCCCGCCGAATTTGCCGCCGCCGCCCGCCCGGTGCTTGCAACCGATGCGCTGTCGACGCTCTATCCGGCCGCTGCAGCGTTTTCCGGCATCGCCAGCGGCTTGCTGGCAATTCCCCTGTCGCGCAACTGGCGCAACCTGATCCTCTGGTTTCGCCCGGAGATGATTCGCACCATCAACTGGGCCGGCAGTCCGCACGACAAGCCGACCGTCGTCGGCCCGCACGGACCGCGCCTGACGCCGCGCGGCAGCTTCGAACTGTTTGTCGAGTCGGTCCACCAGCGCTCCAGGCCGTGGAAACCAATCGAGATCGATGCGGCCCTGCGCTTTCGCATGCAGCTCATCGAATTCATCGTCAGCCGCGCCGAGCAGCTGGCCGAACTCAATGCCGATCTTGCCCGCAGCAACAAGGAACTCGATTCCTTTGCCTACGTCGCCAGCCATGACCTGAAAGAGCCGCTGCGCGGCATACACAAGTATGCGCACCAGCTCGCCGAAGAGGCCGCCAACGGCACGCCGCAGACGCGGCAGCGCCTGGCCAGCCTGATGCGCCTGACGGTGCGCATGGATGGCCTGCTCGACTCGCTGCTGCACTTCTCGCGCGTCGGCCGCGTCAGCCTGGAGTTCGAAAGCATCGACCTGAACGAAGTCATCGCCGAAGCGCTGGAAATGGTCGATGCGCGGCGCAGCGAGCGGCACACCGAAATCATCATGCCGCGCTCCCTGCCGCAGGTGCAGGGCGACCGGGTGCGGGTGCGCGAAGTGTTCGTCAATTTGCTGTCGAATGCGCTCAAGTACAGCGACGCCGAAACCGTGCGCATTGCCATCGGCTACCATGCCCCCGGCGAGATCGCGCCGCACCCCGGCTGGCCGGCCGGCGTGACGCAGCAGGTCATCTACTATGTGGGCGACAACGGCATCGGCATCCAGGCAATCCACGTCGAGCAGGTATTCAAGATGTTCAAGCGACTGCATGGCCGCAACGAGTACGGCGGCGGCAGCGGCGCCGGCCTGACGATCGTCAAGAAACTCGTCGAGCGGCATGGCGGCACGATCTGGTTCGATACCATGCCGGGCCAGGGCACCACTTTTTATTTCACCCTGACGCCGCACGGCCTGGCTGCAGATGTTTAAGTTGCCCACGTCCCTGCGTCTGGTGCTCGTCGAAGATTCCGACGAGGACGCCGATACCGTTACCCAGGCACTGAAGCGTTCCGGCATACCCGTCGAGCTGCAATGGGTGACCTCGGGCGACGCCTGCATGGCGCTGCTGGCGCCCGGCGCCCGCCATCCGGTCATGGTGCTGCTGGACCTGAACACGCCCGGCATCGACGGGCGCGAGACGCTCAAGCTGATCAAGGCCAGCGCCGGCCTGAAGGCGATACCGGTGGTGATCCTGAGCACCTCGGCCAGCGCCTACGACCGGGATTACTGCTACAGCGCCGGCGCCAATGCCTATCACGTCAAGCCGGTGCGTTACCCGGATCATCTGCAGTTGGTCGAAACCATGCTGCACTACTGGTTCGGCCAGGTGGCGCTGCCGACGACCATGGCGGGCAAATGCTGAACCGGGCCACCTGGCGCATCCTGATCGTCGACGACAGTGACGACGATCGCGCCGACATCCGCCGCATGCTGCTCACCGGCTCGGAGGCGCGCTTCGTCTTCAGCCAGGCCGTGCTTGGCAGGGCCGGTGTCGACGCCGTCCTGCGCGATGCCGACAAGATGCCGGACTGCGTGGTGCTCGACTACCACCTGCCGGACATGGATGCCCGCGCAGTGCTGGAAGCCCTGCAGGATGAGGATGGCGTTGCCGTCTGCCCGATCGTGGTGCTCACCGGCGCGGCCGACCCGGTGCTCGGCCACGAGGTGCTGCGCGCCGGCGCCCAGGATTTCATCGGCAAGGACTGGCTGACCGGCAAGGGCCTGGTGCGCGCCATCGAAAACGCCACCGAACGCTGGACCATGGCGCGCGAACTCAAGAAGCGCGAGCACGCGCTGGTGCAACGCGAGCGCGAACTGCGTTCGCTGGCCGACAATACGCCGGACATCCTGACGCGCTTCGACTGTGCAAACCGCTATGTGTTCGTCAATGCGGCAATCGAGCGCCAGACCGGCAAGCCAGCCGCCCACTTCATCGGCAGGACGAGCCTGGAAGCGGGCATGCCGCCGGCGCTGTGCACGATGCTCGAAGCAGCGCTGCGGCAGGTGTTTGCCGATGGCCAGCCGCATGCGATCGCCTTCCATTTTGATGGCAGCAGCGGGCGCAGTCATTACACCACGCGCCTGGTGCCGGAACGCGATGACAATGGCGAGATCGCCTTCGTGCTGGGCGTCACGCACGACGTCAGCGATATCCGGCGCGCGGAAATCACCGAGCGGGAAAGTGCCCAGCGCCTGCAGATGGCGCTCGCCGCCGGCCAGGCCGGCGCCTGGGCATGGGACATCCGCGCCGATGTCCTGATCTGGTCGCCGGAGAATTTCGCACTGTTCGGCCGCGACCCGTCGCTTGGCCAGCCACTGCGGGCCGAGCATGACCTGAGCGTGCATCCGGACGACCGCAGCGGCCTGCAGGCAGCCATCGATGCGGCGCTGACGCGCCATGCACCCGAACTGCGCAGCGAATTCCGGGTGCTGCATCCGCTGCTCGGCATGCGCTGGCTGCAA
>JANXSS010000219.1 GCA_025356535.1 Herminiimonas sp. | reverse complement strand
CGCCCCTTCCGACTTCCTGCCTTCACATCTGACTTCAAAGTGGTCCCCACCATTATTTGGTGGACATCACTTTGGCCTATTGCGATAGCGGCGTCGAGACGGTGTTCACGCGTCGCTTACTTCGTTTCGCGCTGGCAGGCTTTTTGACCGCATCGGCTTTGCTGATTGTCGCACCTGCCGCAACTGCCCAGAGCAACAGTCGCCCCACGATTGGCTTTGGCGGCGGTTACGGCATCGCGCAGCCGAGCTATGTTCCCCCACAGCCGTTTTATGGCCAGCCGCCACCTGTCACCATGCAGTGGGACTGGCGCGATGGCCGCAGCCAGTGGCGCGAGCAGCAGGAGTGGCGTGAACGCGAGTGGCAGCACCGGCAGTATCAGGACGATACGCGCCGAAGCCACAATGGCGCGTGGGGCGCCGAACAACCGCCGCACGGTAATCGCGACTGGCCCCAGGGTCCGGGCGGTCATGAACGTCATAACGGCTGGCAGCGCTAGCGCAGATTTCGTAGTGGCATACGCGCTACGCACCGCTTCGAACCACATCGCGGCGTTGCAGACCGATACCATTTAACCCGAACGACCGATGACAGCAGCAGCTGGCACTGAACGTATGCGGAACACTTGGGAAGCCTGCAGTTCCGGTTGTTGACGTTTCGCGACGATGGTTTTCATCCACAAAATGATTGTCGCCACCAGATGATGGAATTTTTATTCAAGAAATGTGTCTGATAAAAATCATTGACAATTTTCAAGTGAATTTTCCGAATCCGGACCGATTGCAATCGGCGTAACTCTGCATTGTCACGACTGCGAAATCGGTAGTCTGGCCGGCGCCACACCGAGGTGTGGTGATCGACGAGACGACATCGTCCGCCCAAACCGGCTTGCCCGGACAAGCTGCTCCCATCTCCGAAGCATACCTATCGTCAACAGCATTTCCACTTGCGACAAGGTCGGCTCAATTCAACGACAACAGGATTAACAATGCGTGGCGAGTTTTCCAGAACCGGACCGTTGACCGACATAAACAGTTACCCGGCATGGGCAAAGCAATTGGTGCAGGCCACCGATGAAAACAAGATGCGCGTCGTCAATCATGAGCTCTTCAGAATGATGAAAGACGACATGCTTTCACAACAGGCCCTGCGCAATTTTCTGCTGGCAGGCTGGCCGGTGATCGAGCAGTTTCCCCAATACATGGCAGTCAACCTGTGCAAGGTTCGCTATGGCCGCTCCAGCGGGGAAAACCAGGCGCGGCGGTACCTGTTGCATAACATCCGGGTCGAGCAAAATCATGCCGATCACTGGATCGACTGGGCCGTCATCAGCGGTGTGAAACTCGACGACCTGTTGAGCGAAAGCACACCGGTCGAAAGCCTGGCATTGAGCCACAGTTGCTGGCACAGTTGCGAGCGGGACTCGCTTGCCACGAGCATGGCCGCAACCAACTTCGCAATCGAAGGCGCAACCGGTGAATGGTCGTCGCTGGTCTGTTCCTCCGATGCCTATGAAAAGTCGTTCGACGAAGCCGTTCGCAAGAAGGCGATGCGCTGGTTGAAGGTACATGCCATCTACGACGATACCCATCCATGGGAAGCACTCGAGATCATCTGCACCCTCATCGGCACCGAGGCCGAGCCAAGTTACGTCGGCCTGCTGCAGCGGCGCATCGAGCAGAGTTACCAGTACATGTCGATGTCACTCGACAGGTGCCTTCTGAACTGACGCCGTGGCCGCTGCAGGTGCGATGGCGCCTGCAGCGCTCAGTCGGCCAGCAGCGGCGTGTTTTTTTGCACCAGCAGATGAAGCTGCTCGAAGGGCATCGGGTTGCCAACGCCGGTGCCTTCCATTTCGTCACAGCCGTTTGCGCGTAAAAACGCGATCTGATCGTCGCAACACACACCCTCGGCGGTGACCTTCAACGCGAAACTATGACCCAGCGAAATGATCGAACGCGCAACGATGCCGTCGTCCGGGTTGCTGCCGATGCCGCTGATGAATGACGCATCGATCTTCAACCGGTTCAGGTGAAACCGTTGCAGGTACATCAGGCTCGAATAGCCGACGCCGAAATTATTTGCAGTGAGAAGCGAGCCGCACTGCTTCAGCTCATTGAGGATATCGACCGATTCGGCTGGATTCTGCATCAGAAGGTTTTCGGAAAATGCAAGTTCCAGGGACGACGCATCGATACCGGCATCGGCGATGGCCTGCTTGACCAGGCTGTGCAGGCTGCCGGCTGCAAACTGCGCGCTGCAAATGTTCAGACCCACGGTGATCGGCGGCCCGCCCGCGACCTGCAATTTCCGGATGTCGGCGCAGGCATGGTGCATCAGCCATTCGCCGATTGGAATGATCAGCCCGGTTTCTTCTGCCAGGGAGATCCATTCGCTGATGTTGACAGGCGCGCCTGCCGCCGGCGCCCATAACAGGCAGGCATCTGCGCCGACGATCCGGCCATCGTCGGCCTTTACCCTGGGCAGGTATTCAAGCCTGAATTCATTGCGCTGCAGCGCATGGCGCAAGCGGTCTTCCATCGATATGCGGGCCGGCTCTTTTTCAGGCGGGTCGTCGG
>JANXSS010000190.1 GCA_025356535.1 Herminiimonas sp. | reverse complement strand
GCGGCAGCTGCGACGACACCGACAGGGCGTCGCGCAGGTCGGCGTCGGGCAGGCCGGTTATCTGCAGCACGACCGCGCTGGCATTGTCGCTGGAGCCTTCGGCCAGTGCGGCGTCGACCAGGGCGGTGGCAGTCGCGTCGGCATCGCGCTTGCCGGCGGCCAGTTGCGTGAGGCCATGGCGCAGGTCGAATTCGGACAATGCGCCCCAGACGCCGTCGGTTGCCAGCAGGAAGATGTCACCGACCTCGATCGGCCCCAGGCCATGATCGATCGCCAGATGCGAATCGAGGCCGACGGCGCGCGTCAGCACATGGCGCATCTCCGGCCGGTCCCAGACGTGATCGGTGGTCAGGCGGCTCATGGCGCCGCTGCGCAACAGGTACAGGCGTGAGTCGCCGGCATGGGCGAAATAGTAGCTGCGCCCGCGCAGGACGATTGCCGTGAGCGTAGTTGCCATGCCCGCCAGCTCGGGGCGCACCGAGCTTTGTCGCTGCACCCAGCTGTTGGTCGCCTGCAGTACCCGGTCGAGCGCCTGCGTGACCGGCCAGGTGTCGGGTGTCGCGTAATAATCGGCCAGCAGGCCGCGCACCGTGTATTCCGAGGCTTCGCGCCCGCCTTCGTTGCCGGAGACGCCATCGGCGATTGCCGCGAGCAGTCCCTTGGTCGACAGTTCCGGCTCGTTCGGCGTGACCATGCCGACGAAATCCTCGTTGCGCTCGCGCTTTCCGGCAAGCGATGCATGGCCAACGGCAACGGCAAGCGGCATGTTCAAGTAAGGCGGACAGTGGCTATCGACATGCCCGCAGTATAAGCAGATTTCAGGCGGACCCGGGTTTCAGATGCGGGCAGCGGTCATCGCCGCGCTGCCCCAGGTGGTGCGCCAGCGCGACTTCACGACCGACAGGCCGAGCAGGGCCACCACGGCAAGCGAGGCAAAGATCATCAGCCCGACCTGGTAGCTGCCGGTGATCTGCTTCGAAAAACCCATGCTGGACGCCAGATAGAAGCCGCCGACGCCGCCGGCCATGCCGACCAGTCCGGTCATGACGCCGATCTCCTTGCGAAAGCGCTGCGGCACCAGCTGGAACACCGCGCCGTTGCCGGTGCCCAGGGCCAGCATCGCCAGCACGAAGACGATCACGGCCGCAACCGGCGAGGCCAGGCCGATGCTGGCGATGAACAGAAAGGTCGCTGCCAGCGCATACATCACCGACAGCGTGCGGATGCCGCCGATGCGGTCGGACAGGCGCCCGCCCATCGGCCGCACCAGCGAGCCGGCGAAGACGCAGGCGGCAGTAAAGTAGCCGGCGGTGATCGGCGAGAGGCCGTACTGCGCGTTGAAATAGATCGTCAGCGAAGACGCCAGGCCGGAAAAGCCGCCGAAGGTGACGCTGTAGAAAAACATGAACCACCACGCATCCCGGTCTTTCAGCACATGCAGGTATTGCGGCAGGGACTTCGGTGGTGGCGGATTCGGCGCGTCTTTCGCAAAGCTCATGTAGACGATGAAGGCGATCGACAGGGGAATCAGGCACATGCCGAAGACGTTCTGCCAGCCGAAGGCCAGGCCCAGGGCGGGTGCGAAAAGGGCGGCGAAGGCGGTGCCCGAGTTGCCCGCGCCGGCAATGCCCAGCGCCGTGCCCTGGTGCTCGGGCGGATACCAGCGCGAGGCCAGCGGCAGGGCCACAGCGAAGGCGGCGCCCGCAACGCCGAGTATGACGCCTAAAAACAGCAGGCTTTCGTAGCTGTGCAGATTGCCCAGCCAGGCCCAGACCATGCCGCACATGACGATCACCTGGCCGATCATGCCGGCCTTCTTCGGTTTCAGGTGATCGACCAGCACGCCCATGACGATGCGCAGCAGGGCGCCGGCCAGCAGGGGGGTGGCTACCACCAGACCTTTCTGTGCAGCGGTCAGGCCGAGGTCCTTCGAGATCTGCACGCCGAGCGGGCCGAGGATCACCCAGACCATGAAGCTGAGGTCGAAATAGAAGAACGCCGCCAGCAGGGTCGGCGTATGGCCGGCCTTCCAGAAGGATGATTTTTGCATGCGAGGCCCAGGTGAGATGCGCCGGAATGGATCACGCCGGCTTGCTTGATCCAATGCAAGCGCTATGCCACGAAACCGCGGGAGACGGCTGCATGGCGATTTCACCATGTGATTCTTTCCCGGCGCACCAACTGCGCGCTTGCCCATGCACTGTTCTGAACGGCAATAACGCACCAGCGCGGTGCGATTGGTGCGGCCAGGGGCGAGGATGGTCGGCGCAGTACTGGCATTGCTCTTGCTCAGTAGTCATTCACATCGAATCACTGCGTTTTCACGCAAAAGGCTTTGCAATGAAAAAACTCAAACTGGTCATGGTCGGCAATGGCATGGCGGGCGTGCGAACGCTGGAAGAATTGCGCAAGATCGCCCCCGACATCTACGACATCACCGTCTTCGGCGCCGAGCCCTATGCCAACTACAACCGCATCCTGCTCTCGCCGGTGCTGGCCGGCGAGCAGACCATCGACGACATCATGTTGAACGACGTCGCCTGGTATGCCGAGAACGGCATCACGCTTCATCTGGGCAAGAAGATCGTCGGCATCGACCGCGTCCGGCGCATCGTCACCGCCGACGACGGCACCACCGCCGAATACGACCGCCTGCTGCTGGCAACGGGTTCGAACCCGTTCATGCTGCCGGTGCCGGGAAAAGACTTGAAAGGCGTGATTTCCTACCGCGACATCAAGGACACCAACGACATGATCGATGCGGCGGCGGTGCACCAGCACGCAATCGTCATCGGCGGCGGCCTGCTCGGGCTAGAGGCGGCAAACGGCCTGAAGCTGCGCGGCATGGATGTAACGGTGGTGCACCTGCCGACCTGGCTCATGGAGCGCCAGCTCGACCCGGTCGCCGGCAAGATGCTGCAAAAATCATTGGAAGACCGCGGCCTGAAATTCGCGCTGGCAAAGAACACGCAGGAACTCGTCGGCGATGAAAACGGCCAGGTCAAGGCGATCCGTTTTTCCGACGGCAGCGAACTGCCGGCGCAACTGGTGGTGATGGCTGTCGGCATCCGCCCCAACACGACGCTGGCCGAAGCCACCGGCATCTACTGCAACCGCGGCATCGTCGTCAACGACACCATGCAGACCTATGATCCGCGCGTCTATGCCGTGGGCGAATGCGTCAACCATCGCGGCACCGCCTACGGCCTGGTCGCGCCCCTGTTCGAGATGGCAAAGGTCTGCGCCAACCACCTGGCAAACTTCGGCATCGGCCGCTACCAGGGTTCGGTCACCTCCACCAAGCTCAAGGTCACCGGCATCGACCTGTTTTCCGCCGGCGAATTCATGGGCGGCGAAGGCGTCGAGGAGATCATCCTGTCGGACCCGATCGGCGGCGTCTACAAGAAGCTGGTGGTGAAGGACGACAAGCTGATCGGCGCCTGCCTGTATGGCGACACGGTCGACGGCAGCTGGTACTTCAAGCTCCTGCGCGAAGGCAAGGACATCGGCGAAATCCGCGAGACGCTCATGTTCGGCGAATCCAACCACGGCCGCCCCGGCGACGTCGGTCATGAAGGCTTCACGAAAGCGGCGTCGATGCCGGACACGGCCGAAGTCTGCGGCTGCAACGGCGTCTGCAAGGGCACCATCGTCGCCGCCATCAAGGAAAAGGGATTGTTCACGCTCGAAGATGTGCGAAAACATACCAAGGCGTCGGCTTCCTGCGGCTCCTGCACCGGCCTGGTCGAGCAGATCCTGATGTTTACCGCCGGCGGCGACTATTCGACCACGCCCAAGAGCAAGCCGATGTGCGCCTGCACCGACCACACCCATCAGGACGTGCGCGACGCCATCCGCGTCGAAAAACTCCTGACGGTGGCCGACACGCAGCAGCGCCTGGCGTGGAAGACGCCCAACGGCTGTGCAAGCTGCCGCCCGGCGATCAACTACTACCTGCTGTCGACCTGGCCACACGAGGCGAAGGACGATCCGCAATCGCGCTTCATCAACGAGCGGGCGCATGCCAACATCCAGAAGGACGGCACCTTCTCCGTCATCCCGCGCATGTGGGGCGGCGAGACCTCGTCGTCGGAGCTGCGCCGCATCGCCGACGTGGTCGACAAG
>JANXSS010000180.1 GCA_025356535.1 Herminiimonas sp. | reverse complement strand
CGGAAGGTCCGCACGTCTTCACCCAGTTCGCCGAAATACTGCACCAGGTTGTAGGTGAAGGAATCGTAGTTGTCGATCATGATCAGCATCTCAGATCTCCCCGTCCAGTCCGTCCTGCACTTGCTCGGCCGCCCGCAAGACTGCGCGCGCCTTGTTCTCGGTTTCCTGCCATTCCATTTCCGGCACCGAATCGGCGACGATGCCGGCGGCTGCCTGCACGTACAGCATGCCATCCTTGATGACGCCGGTGCGAATCGCAATGGCCAGGTCCATCTCGCCGCCGTACGACAGGTAACCGCAGGCGCCGCCGTACACACCGCGCTTGGTCAGTTCGAGCTCGTCGATGACTTCCATCGCCCGCACCTTGGGCGCGCCCGACAGCGTGCCGGCAGGGAAGGTGGCGCGCAGCACGTCCAGGTTCGACAGCCCCGGTTTCAGCAGGCCCTCGACGTTCGAGACGATGTGCTGCACGTGCGAATATTTTTCGATGACCAGCTTGTCGGTGACCTTGACGCTGCCGGTCTGGGCAATGCGGCCGATGTCGTTGCGCGCCAGGTCGATCAGCATCACGTGTTCGGCCACTTCCTTCGGATCTGCCAGCAGCTCGCGCGCCAGCGCTGCGTCGCTCTCGGGCGTGGCGCCGCGCGAACGGGTGCCGGCCAGCGGACGGATGGTGATTTTTTTCTGGCCGGCGTGCTCGCCGCTGGTCAGGGTTTCGTTACGTACCAAAATCTCCGGCGACGCACCGACGATCTGCATGTCGCCGAAGTTATAGAAATACATGTAGGGCGACGGATTCAACGAGCGCAGCGCCCGGTACAGGGTCAGCGGCGAATCGACATACGGCTTCTTGATGCGCTGGCCGATCTGCACCTGCATCAGGTCGCCTGCCATGACGTATTCCTTGGCTCTCGCAACGGCCTTCAGGTAGGCGTCGCGCGGAAAATCGCGGATGGTGTCGGTGCGCACCGAGGCCGACGTCACCGGCACGTCGACGGCGCGGCGCAGCATCGCTCGTAAATCTTTCAAGCGCTGGCGGCCGCGCGAGAACGCTTCCGGCTGGGCCGGGTCGGCGTACACGATCAGGTACAGCTTGCCGGAGAGGTTGTCGATGACGGCCAGTTCTTCGGTCACCAGCAACTGTATGTCGGGCAGGCCGAGGTCGTCGCGCGGTGTCGAACCGGCCAGGCGTTTTTCGATATGCCGCACCGTGTCGTAGCCGAAGTAGCCGGCCAGGCCGCCGCAGAAGCGCGGCATGCCGGGGCGCAGCGCAACCTTGTAGCGGGCCTGGAATGCGGCGATGAATTCGAGCGGATTGCCCTCGAAGGTTTCGATGACGTCGCCATTGCGCAGTACTTCAGTGTGCGTGCCGGCGCTACGCATCATGGTCGAGGCCGCCAGGCCGATGAAGGAATAGCGGCCGAAACGCTCGCCGCCGACCACCGATTCGAGCAGGAAGGTGTTCTTGCCCTGGTTCTGCGTCTGCGCCAGCTTGAGGTAAAGCGTCAGCGGTGTTTCGAGATCGGCGAACGCTTCGGCTATGAGCGGAATGCGGTTGTAGCCTTGTGCGGCAAGGGACTTGAATTCGAGTTCGGTCATGCTTCTCTCCAGGCAGCGGCATGTGCGCTGCGGCAGGTTACATAAAAAACGCGTCGGGCCAAAATGGCGGGCCTGTCTGCAGTGTCGCAGCCTCGTCTGTCGCAGAGAGGCCGGTCGATCAATGCGCTCGCAGTTGCCAGCGTCGCCAGAGCCAGGCCCCGGAAGGGCTGGACGCGGTGACAAGTCGTTTTTTATCGAGAAACATCATGTACATGTCGGGGGAAAAGTAAGCTGGTGCGGGCAGAGGCCTTGTCATGCATGTCGCCGTGGCCGGTCGCACTGCCACGAAACTATAACATCGTAATTGTCGCACTGTACAGTTCGCCGCCCGGTTGGCATGGCGGCTGTCGATTGCATCCCGCCACCGGGATCGGATCGGCCGCCGGCATCCGGTGCATGCACCCTTGCGCCTTCAGGCGCAATTCAGACCGGTACCTGCGAGCTGCGCACGCATCGCATCGATGACGTTGCGATAGTCGGGTTTGCCGAAAATAGCCGAACCGGCAACGAAGGTGTCGGCGCCTGCCGCTGCTGCTGCCGCGTTGT
>JANXSS010000131.1 GCA_025356535.1 Herminiimonas sp. | reverse complement strand
CAGCACGTAATGGAAGTGGGCCACCACGTAGTAGGTATCCTGCAGCTCGATGTCGATCGGCGTGACCGCCAGGATCAGGCCGGTGAAGCCGCCCATCGTGAACACGAAGATGAAGCCGATGGCAAACAGCATCGGTGTCTCGAAGGTCATCGAGCCTTTCCACATGGTGGCGATCCAGTTGAACACCTTCACGCCGGTCGGCACTGCGATCAGCATGGTTGCATACATGAAGAACAGCTGGCCGGTCACCGGCATGCCGGTCGTGAACATGTGATGCGCCCAGACGATGAATGACAGGATCGCGATCGACGAGGTGGCATAGACCATCGAGGCATAACCGAACAGGGTCTTGCGGGCGAAGGCCGGCACGATGTGCGAGATGATGCCGAAGGCCGGCAAGATCATGATGTAGACCTCGGGATGACCGAAGAACCAGAAAATATGCTGGTACATCACCGGATCACCGCCACCGGCGGCATTGAAGAAAGAGGTGCCGAAATGACGGTCGGTCAAGGTCATGGTGATGGCGCCGGCCAGCACTGGCATGACGGCGATCAGCAGGTAAGCCGTGATCAGCCAGGTCCAGCAGAACATCGGCATCTTCATCAGCGTCATGCCAGGAGCGCGCATGTTCAGGATGGTGGTCACGATATTGATCGAACCCATGATCGACGAGGCGCCCATGATGTGCATGGCAAAAATCGCCATGTCCATGCCGATGCCCATTTGCGTCGATAGCGGTGCATACATGGTCCAGCCGCCGGCCGGTGCGCCGCCGGGAACCAGGAACGACGACATCAACAGGATCGCGGCCGGTGGCAGCAGCCAGAACGAGAAATTGTTCATGCGCGCAAAGGCCATGTCGGCAGCGCCGATCTGCAGCGGAATCATCCAGTTGGCGAAACCGACGAAGGCCGGCATGATCGCGCCGAACACCATGATCAGGCCGTGCATCGTGGTCAGCTGGTTGAAGAATTCCGGCTTGAACAGTTGCAGACCCGGCTGGAACAGTTCGGCGCGGATCAACAGCGCCAGCACGCCGCCGGACATCAGCATGATCAGCGAGAACCACAGGTACAGGGTACCGATGTCCTTGTGATTGGTGGCAAACAGCCAGCGCCGCCAGCCGTGCGGCGCGCCGTGATCGCCGCCGTGGCCGTGCGCATCATGGGAATGATCGTGGCCGTGATCGATTGCAGTTGTACTCATCTCAAGCTCCTAATGTCGAATTCTTACTTGCGCGCAGCGAGGATTTCAGTTGGCTGGACGATGTTCTCAGCGGCGTGATTGGACCAGTTGTTGCGGGTGTACGTGATCACGGAAGCGATTTCGGTGTCCGACAGCACGCCCTTCCAGGCCGGCATGGCATTCTTGCCGTTCAGGAGGATGTTGATCTGCGCCGGACGCGGACCGTTGACGACCGCGTCGCCGTCCAGTGCCGGGAAGGCGCCGGGCACACCCTTGCCTGAGGCCTGGTGGCAGGCCACGCAATTTGCGGCGTAGACTTTTTCGCCGCGCTGCTTGAGTTCGTCGACCGTGTAGACCTTGTTCGGATCATCTGCCTTCGATGCCATTTCCTTTTTCTTGCCGTCGACCCACTTGGTGTAATCCTCGGCGCTCAGCACGTTGACGACGATCGGCATGAAGGCATGCTCCTTGCCGCACAGCTCCGAACACTGACCGCGGTAGATGCCGACTTTCTCGGCCTTGAACCAGGTGTCGCGCACGAAACCGGGAATGGCATCCTGCTTGACCCCGAACGCCGGAATCGCCCAGGCGTGGATGACGTCGTTGGCGGTGGTGACGATCCGCACCTTCTTGTTGACCGGCACGACCACGTCGTTGTCGACTTCGAGCAGGTATTCGTTGTTCTTCGGCTTGCTCGGATCATTGACCTGCTCGCGCGGCGTCGACAGGTTCGACAGGAAGGAAATGCCTTCGCCTTCGCCCTTCAGGTAGTCGTAGCCCCATTTCCACTGCATGCCGGTGGCCTTGATGGTCAGGTCGGCATTGGACGTATCCTTCATGGCGACCACGGTTTTGGTCGCCGGCAGCGCCATGCCGATGACGATCAGGAACGGGATGATGGTCCAGGCGATTTCCACGGTCGTGCTTTCGTGAAAGGTGGCCGACTTGTGACCAAGCGACTTGCGGTGCTTCAGGATCGAATAGAACATGACACCGAAGACGGCGACGAAGATCACCAGGCAGATCACCAGCATGAGCGTGTGCAGCGAGTAGATCTGCGTTGCGATCGGCGTCACCGGTGTCTGGAAATTCAATTGGCGAATCGCCGGACCACCGACACTGTCGGTCACCGCCCATGCCGGCAGACCCGCCGCCAGTAGCGATGCACCCAGCATCGATGATTGAATGCGCTGCGCAAGTTTCATCATTTCCCCAGTACCCCAATATAAAAATTCTGTAATCCGAAACTACCGTGCGACCAGCGCGCTGCGCAGTTCGCGCGCAAACTGCTGCCGCTTCAACGCCGTGAGAAACCGTCCCACCTCCACCCGGGTGCCGTGCTGCTCGATGGCGATCAGGCGATGGTAAGCGGCCGGAATTTCGATGCGCGCCCGACGCGGATCGAGCCGGAACTGCCGCGCCCGCTCCGCTTCGATCACTTCGATCAGCAGGCAATCCTGATCGAGGGCGACGCGTTCCCGGTCGGTTGCATGACGCGCAAACAGCAGGAACGCCGCGCCAACGGCCAGCATTTCCAGCAAGGCGAAACACATGACGTACCACGCGCCGTGCCAGGTGAAGAAACAGGCAACTGCCAGCGACATGCCGCACAGTGCGCCGTATGCCAGCAGCATCTGGTGCGGCGTGACCGAACAGTTACGCTTCAATATCCATTCCTGCCCGCCTGCCATGGCCACCTCTTGCAAATGAGCGGATCGTCCCTGCGCTCGTCGTGCAAAACCGTGCAAGTATAAATCGAATACGGTTTTGTTATCAAGCGTAATCACTGCCGCAGTGCATTGTAAATCGGTCGTGCGATTCGCGTTTGAAACACCGCGCGCCGCTCTGAAAATTGTCTTTTACACCATCACTGCAAAGGCTGCGGCCTACTTGCGGCGCGTGTCGATGCGGATGATCGATTCGCCGCTTGCCGTGGTACGCGAGACCGGCCGGAATGCATGGCCGTAAATCACTTCGAAGGTCAGCGGAATGCGCCCTTCGGCGCCGCGCATTGCTTCGAGCCGGTCGGTCAGGCGCGCGTGCGCGCGCCGCGACAGCAGGCCGCGCGCGCGGCTGGCAAGCGGATTGCCGCCCCAGGCGCGCACATCGGCCAGCAGGCGCTCGACCGATTCGTAGGTCACCGTGATCGTTTCCATGTCCATGACCGGCGTGGAAAAGCCGGTCTGGATCAGCATGTCGCCGAAGTCGTGCATGTCGACGAAGGGCAGCACGCGCCGCTGCGCATCGCCGGCGACCGTCGCAGCGTCGGCGAAGGCCGTGCGCAACTGCTTGAAGGTATCCGGACCAAAACAGGAAAACATGAGCAGGCCGTCGACGCGCAGGATGCGGCGCCATTCTGCAAATACCCGGTCCGGTTGCGGATGCCAGTGCAGGGCCAGGTTCGACCAGACCAGGTCGAAGCTGCCGGGGCCGAACGGCAGGCGGGCGAAATCGCTGCAGGCCAGACCTGCATGCAGTCCGCGCGCCGCGGTGACCTGCTTGGGCAGCCATTGCGACAGCAGCCGGTTCATCGACGACAGTGCGGCATGCTGGCGCAACAGGGCGGCCTGCAGCATGGCATGCGCGCCATCCACACCGATCACCCGGGATTGCGGATAATGCTTTTGCAAGGCCGGCAGATCGGCGCCCGTGCCGCAACCGGCGTCGAGCACCTGCTCCGGCGTCAGGCGCACCAGGGCGAGCCGTTCATGCATGCGGGTGGCAATTTCACGGCGCAGGAAATCCGATTCGATCACCCGCGGCGGTTGCGCAAACAGGCGCCGCACGCGTGACAGGTCGATCGGCGCGCTCATCGGAGCACTGGCAGAAGAATCAGGTGGTATGAGGGCAGGCATTACGTGCTCGGCGCTGGCTTGGCCACTTGTGGCCAATGTCACGCAGGGTGAGATAATGCCATCGAGTCTACACGTTCCGGAAAGTTTTCGCTGCATGGCCCCTTCCCTGTACAAGCGTGTGCAGGCGTCGCTTTCGGCGGCGCCTGCCACGCCTTTTTTTGGCATGCTGCGCCACTGGATCGACAGTGCAGCCGCGCGGCTTCCCGGCGCCTGCGCATTGTGTGGCGCCACCGGCGCGCATGTCCTGTGCGGCGGTTGTCGCGCCGATTTTTTCGGCAAACAGGCGCTGCGCTGCGCATGCTGCGGCCTGTCGCTTGGCAGTCCGGGCCCCGGTGCGCCGGCCGGCCGGCCGCTCTGCGGACAGTGCCTGCGCCAGCCGCCGGCTTTCGATGCGACGGTCATCGCGGCCGATTACGCCGCCCCGCTCGACCAGCTGGTGCTCGGCCTGAAGTTCGGCGCGCGGCTGGCCCTTGCGCCGCTGTTTGCCGAGCAGCTGCGCGCGGCAATGCCGGATCGGGCCGCGGCACGGCAAGCGCAGCAGCCGGCGCCCGGTCACGAATTCGACCGGGGCAGCCCCAACCAGGCGCAACACTTCTTGCCCGACTACCTGGCGCCAGTGCCGCTGGGCCGCGCCCGGCTGCAGGAACGCGGCTTCAACCAGTCGCTGGAAATAGCCCGGCCCTTGGCGCTGGCCCTGGGCGTGCCGCTGCTGCCGCGCCTGCTGCTCCGGGTGCGGGACACGCCCGCCCAGGCCACGCTTGCGCCGCCGGCACGACACCAGAACCTGCGCGGCGCCTTCACGCTGGCGCCGCAGGCACTGGCGCGCATCCGGGGCCGGCATGTCGGCGTGGTCGACGACGTGATGACGACCGGCGCCACGCTCGATGAAGTCGCGGCCACATTGAAACGCTTCGGCGCGGCGCGGGTGACCAACCTGGTCTTCGCCCGCACCCCCCTGCCCTGACTTGCAAAGGAAATCCGTGTTCCATGTCGTTCTGGTCGAACCCGAAATACCACCGAATACCGGCAACATCATTCGCCTTTGCGCAAACACGGGCGTGCAGTTGCATCTGGTCAAACCGCTCGGCTTTGCGCTCGACGATGCGAAGATGCGGCGCGCCGGCCTGGATTACCACGACTATGCGACCATGCAGGTGCATGAGGACTGGCCTGCCTTCCTGCAGTCGGCAAGACCGGATGCCGGGCACATGTTCGCCATGACGACCCACGGTGCGACGCCGTTTGCCGGGGTGGCATTCGCCCCCGGCGACGTCTTCGTGTTCGGATCGGAAACCCGCGGCCTGGCGCCGGCCCTGCGCGAATCGTTTGCCGAATCGCAGCGTATCCGGTTGCCTATGCGCGCAGGCAACCGCAGCCTGAACCTGTCGAACACGGTGGCGGTGGTGGTGTTCGAAGCCTGGCGGCAAAACGGTTTTGCAGGCGGCAACTGAAACACTTCGCATCAACCACAAGGCAACCAATGCAACTGCATCGACTGATCATTTCTCCGACGGCATTCGCGCTCGCGCTGCTGTGCCTGACGGCACAGGCGCATGACGCGCGCATCGGCAGCATTCACGTCATCCATCCGGCCGCACCGGCAACCCTGCCCGGCCAGCGCAGCGGCGCGGTCTACCTGTCGATTGAAAACGAAGGCGCTGCCGCCGACCGGCTGCTGTCGCTCAGCTCGCCCGCCGGCAGCGTGGCAATCCACAGCATGGCCATGGATGGCACGATCATGAGGATGCGCGAAGTTGACAGCCTGGCGCTGCCGCCGGCGACAAAGGTCGTCATGCAGGCCGACGGCGCCTATCACCTGATGCTGACCGGATTGAAGCAGCCGCTCGCCGTGGGCGACAAGATACCGCTGAAGATGACCTTCGAGCGCGCCGGCACGGTGGAAGTGTCGGTGCACGTCGGCCCGAATGCGGCGCAGAGGAACATGGAGAAGATGGCGCACTGAAGCGCCAGGCACGCCCGGGGTGCCTGGCGACGCGATCAGGCAGGGCCGGCGCTGCCGGCGCGCACCTTCGTCAACAGCCTGGTCGTCGAACGGTCGTGTTCGAAATCGATGGCGATCGCCTGCCCGCCGTAGGCCAGCACCGCACGGCCTTCGGCAATCTCGGTCATGACATAGTCGCCGCCCTTGGCATAGACCTGCGGACGCGCCTGGTTCACCACTTCGGTGGCAGTGTCTTCGTCGAAGGCCACGACCAGGCTGACGGCTTCCAGCGCCGCGAGCACCGCCATGCGGTCGGCGCAGGCGTTCAGGGGCCGGTCGTCGCCCTTGCCCAGCCGCCTGACGGATGCGTCGGTGTTGACCGCCACCACCAGCGATGCACCCAGGGCCCGCGCCTGCGCAAGGTACGTGACATGGCCGCGATGCAGGATGTCGAAGACGCCGTTGGTCAGCACGACCGGCGCCGGCAGTCGGGCCACCCGTGCCGCCAGTGCGGCCCGGTCGCAGATTTTTTCTTCGAACGGCAGCATGGCCGGTTTGCCGGACTTCAGGCCGGATGCAAGGCGATGCGGGCGACGATTTCCTTGCGATAGCGGTTCAGTTCCTGCACCGTATCGAAGGTGCGCTCGAACAGCAGCGACATGTTGTGCAGGATGCGCTCGACGACCTTGCGCTCCCATTCGCTGTCGAACTTGATCTGGCCATCGAGCCAGGCTTCCAGCCAGTCCGGGTCCGGCAGGCGCGACTGCACTGTGTCGTTCGGAAACAGCGACTGGTTCACGTGCAGGTTGGTCGGATGCAGCGGCTTTTCGGTGCGGCGCGCGGAAGCCATCAGCACGCCGATCTTGGCAAACGCGGCGCGCGCCGTGTCGCCGACTTCGCCCAGGGCTTTCTTCATGTAGCGCAGGTAGGCGCCGCCGTGACGGGCCTCGTCCTGGCTGATGATCTTGTAGATCTGCTTGATGACCGGCTCGGTATGCCAGTCGGACGCGCAGCGGTACCAGTGGTTGAGGCGGATCTCGCCGCAGAAATGCATCATCAGGGTTTC
>JANXSS010000127.1 GCA_025356535.1 Herminiimonas sp. | reverse complement strand
AATGCGGCGATGCCAATATCATCATTGCAGGTGGCCAGGAAAACATGAGCGCGTCGCCGCATGTCTTGAACGGCTCGCGCGATGGCTTTCGCATGGGCGATGCAAAGCTCGTCGATACGATGATCGTCGATGGCCTGTGGGACGTCTACAACCAGTACCACATGGGCATGACAGCCGAGAATGTCGCCAGAAAATACGACATCTCGCGCGCCGAGCAGGACGAGTTTGCAGTTGCTTCCCAAAACAAGGCAGAAGCGGCCCAGAAAGCCGGCAAGTTCAAGGACGAGATCCTTGCCCTTGAAATTCCGAGCAAGAAGGGATCGGTTGTCTTTGATACTGACGAATTCATCAAACATGGCACCACCATCGAATCGCTTTCGGGTCTGCGCCCGGCATTTTCCAAGGATGGAACCGTTACAGCAGGCAATGCCTCCGGCATCAACGATGGCGCAGCGGCTGTTGTGATGATGACCGCAACGATGGCCCGTGAGCTTGGACTGACGCCACTTGCAAAGATCAAGGCTTATGCCTCAGCCGGGCTTGATCCTTCAATCATGGGTATGGGCCCAGTTCCTGCTGCGAAGCGTTGTCTCCAAAAAGCTGGCTGGACCCATGCTGACCTCGACTTGATGGAAATTAACGAGGCATTCGCCGCGCAGGCAATTGCTGTCAACAAAGAAATGGGCTGGGACACCAGCAAGATCAATGTCAACGGCGGCGCAATCGCGATCGGGCATCCGATCGGCGCATCGGGTTGCAGGATTCTTGTCACGCTCATCCATGAAATGGTTCGACGCGACGCAAAACGCGGTCTTGCCAGCTTGTGTATCGGTGGCGGCATGGGCGTTGCCCTGGCAATCGAACGCTAAATGGTCTAGTGCAGTGATGTAGGCCTGTCGAGTAGAGAGAAGACCGCGCTAATGCGCGTTAATGCAAACAACAAAATAAAAGAGGCGAACAATGGCACGAGTAGCATTGGTAACAGGCGGTATGGGTGGTTTGGGCGAGGCAGTGTGCATCAAGTTGGCAGCGCTCGGATATCGGGTTGTAACGACTTACTCGCCCGGGAACACAAAGTCGGAAGCCTGGCTCAAGTCGATGAAAACCCTGGGCTTTGATTTCCGCGCCTATGAGTGTGATGTTTCTGATTATGATTCAGCACAGGCATGCGTCAAAAAGATCGAAGCCGAAATCGGGCCGGTCGATGTCCTGATCAATAATGCCGGCATCACCCGCGACATGACGTTCAAAAAGATGGACAAGCCGAACTGGGACGCCGTCATGAAGACGAACCTGGATTCCGTCTTCAACATGACCAAGCCGGTCTGTGATGGCATGGTCGAACGCGGCTGGGGCCGCATCATCAACATTTCGTCGGTCAATGGTCAGAAGGGCGCTTTTGGACAAACCAACTACTCTGCAGCAAAAGCAGGCATGCATGGCTTTACCAAGGCGCTTGCCCTGGAGGTCGCACGCAAGCAGGTGACGGTCAATACGATTTCACCCGGCTATATCGGAACGAAAATGGTGATGGCCATTGCACAGGAAGTGCTGGACACGAAAATCATTCCGCAAATTCCGATGGCCCGCTTGGGCAAGCCGGAGGAAGTGGCGGGCCTGGTGGCGTATCTTGCTTCGGATGAGGCGGCTTTCTTGACTGGTGCAAACATTGCGATCAACGGCGGGCAGCACATGTCCTGATTCGGGCCGACCATGCGCGCCGGCCAGACCGAGCGCTTGGTGCAGCAAATAACTGCCTGATGGCGCCTTGTTACAAGGCGCCATTTTTACGTGATCACGATGCCGGGTAAATTGCCCGGATCAGTCGGCGCAAAGTGCGCAATCTGCACGTGTTCGTATCGAATCCATCACCAGTGCGGTGTGTCGACGACGGCGCAACCACTGTTGCGATAAAATCGGATTTTCTTCGACAGGAGTTACTCATGAACAATCGTCAGGCATTGCTTGCGTCCGCGCTCGCTGCAATCTGTGTCACCGCATTATCGCCTGCAGGGGCGGCCGAAGAGCCGAAGGACAAGTGCCTTGGTATCGCAAAGGCGGGGCAAAACGATTGCGCGAGCATTAACGGCTCCCATTCATGTGCTGGTCAGGCAAAGAAAGACCTCGATTCAAACGAGTGGAAATATGTTGCCGAAGGTACCTGTGAAAAACTTGGTGGCACGGTTGCGCCAAAATAAATGGGCAAGCCGGCTGGCGTGACGCAGGCGGCATGGCAACGCGCCAAGGTGGAGTCAATGGCGAACCAATATCGCAACGGCTTGGCATGATGCCACCGCTTGCCGGCGCCAGGATCGCCACGGCCCGCGCTGCTGCAATCGGCGTCGGCTTGCGGGCACCGCATTACCAGGCCTTCCTGCAGCGACGATTGCCGGTCGACTGGCTTGAAGTCCATACCGAAAACTATCTCGATGCCGACTCGCGTGATGCACAGGTTCTCGATCTCCTGCGCAGGGACTATCCGATCAGCCTGCATGGCGTCGGCCTGGCAATCGGTTCAGCCAACGGGTTCTTCGCGGCGCATCTTGAGCTGATTGCCGACGTGGTTGACCGGGTAGCGCCGGCGTTGGTATCGGAACACCTGTGTTGGGGTGCGACCGGTGGCCGACATTTGAATGACTTGCTGCCCCTGCCTTTCACGCATGAAGCACTTGCCGTTGTCTGCGACCGGGTGGATCAGGTACAACAGCGCCTGGGCCGGCAGATCTTGCTCGAGAATGTCTCTACTTTCCTGCGATTCAAGGCAGACAGGGTGACTGAATCGACATTTCTCGGTAGTTGTCAACCTAGTTGTCGCCTAAACCATTTTTTCAAGCTGCTTTTTTTAAC
>JANXSS010000084.1 GCA_025356535.1 Herminiimonas sp. | reverse complement strand
CGATGCAAAAACCCGTGCCAAAACGGCAATCAATGAACTGCTGCGCGAAGCCTGAGGCAACGACAGTAACGACGGCAACGACAGCAACGGCGGCGCCGGCAATGGCGCCGCAAACCGGAAAGACGGATAGGAATCGGGCATGGCAATAGATCGCTTGTTTATGCTGATGCAGGAAAAAGGCGCGTCCGACATGTTTTTTGCTGTCAATGCGCCGATCCAGATAAAGATCGACGGCGTGCTCTATCCGATCAATCAGCAGCGGATGGATCAGGCCATGATCCTCAATCTGCTCAACGAAGCCGTGTCGGCGGACCGGATGGCCGAGCTCGAGCGCGACAACGAGCTCAACATCGGCCTGCCGGTCATCGGCGTAGGCAGCTTTCGCCTGTCGGCATTCCGCCAGCGCGGCAGCATCTCGGCGGTGTTGCGCTACATACCGACGGTGATACCGGCATTGAAGGATGCTTATCTGCCGCCGTTGCTGGCCGAGATGGTGATGGAAAAGCGCGGCCTGCTGCTGGTAGTCGGTGCCACCGGCTCCGGCAAGTCGACCACGATTGCCTCGATGCTGGACCATCGCAACGAATCGACCACCGGCCATATCCTGACGCTGGAAGATCCGATCGAATTCCTCTTCAAGAACAAGAAATCCATCGTCAACCAGCGCGAGATCGGCAGCGATTCGGCATCGCTCGCGGTGGCGCTGAAGAACGCGCTGCGGCAGGCGCCGGACTGCATCCTGATCGGCGAAATCCGCGACAAGGAGACCATGTCGGCGGCAATCGCCTATGCGCAGTCGGGCCACCTGGTGGTCGCGACCCTGCATGCGAACAACAGTTACCAGGCGCTCAACCGGATCATCAATTTTTTCCCGCTGGAAAACCGCCAGTCGCTGCTCGGCGACCTGGCGGCAACGCTGAAGGCGATCATCTCGCAACGGCTGGTGCCGGCAATCGACGGCGGGCGCCGGGCGGCAGTCGAGATCATGGTCAATACCCGCCATGTGCAGGACCTGATCGAAAAAGGCGATCTGGGGCTGGTCAAGGAAGCCATCGAAAAGAGCATGGCGCCGGGCTCCCAGACCTTCGAGCAGGCGCTGCTGCAACTGATCGCCGACGGCGTCATCACCAAGGACGAGGCAATGCTGCAGGCGGATTCGCCGAGCAACCTGTTCTGGCTGATTAACAACAAGGCAGGCAAGCCAACCGAAATGCCGACGGAAGCCGTGCCCGAAGAAAGCGCAACCTTTACCGAATTCACGCTCAATGTCTGAAGCGGCGCCGCACATGCTCTATGGCATCGGCAATTGCGACACGGTACGCAAGGCGCGCGCCTGGCTCGCTGCCAATGGCGTGGCGCATGTTTTCCATGATTTCAAGAAGGCCGGCCTGTCGCCGGCGCTGCTGACCCGCTGGAGCGATGCCGTCGGCTGGGAGACACTGCTCAACCGCAAGGGCACGACCTGGCGCAACCTGCCGCAGGCGCGCCGCGACCTGGTGACGGATGCCGGCACGGCGCATGCGCTGATGCTGGAATTTCCCTCGATCGTCAAGCGCCCGGTGCTGGAGACCGGCCGGCAGACAAGCGTCGGTTTCGACGAAGCGCGCTACCGGTTGCTGCTGGCCATCCGATGACGCAGGTGCCGGTGCGCGCCGCAGGCCTCGGCGCCGCCGCACTTGCCGTCGAAACCCCCTTTTCCAACCCGCCGCAGGCAACTGCAGGCCAACGAAAATCATGAACAGAACCCTCGCCCTGACCGAACAACTGATCGCGCTGTCTTCCGTCACGCCGCAAGACAACGGCTGCCAGGCCCGCATCGCCGCCCTGCTGGCGCCGCTGGGCTTCGATTGCGAGTCGATCGCCTCGGGCAACGTCACCAACCTGTGGGCACGCCGCGGCACGACCGCGCCGCTCCTGGTGTTTGCCGGCCATACCGACGTGGTGCCGACCGGCCCGCTGGCGCAATGGACTTCGGACCCGTTCGTGCCGACGATTCGCGACGGTCAGCTCTACGGCCGCGGCGCGGCCGACATGAAGACCTCGCTGGCGGCGATGGTGGTGGCCAGCGAGGAATTCGTCGCCGCCCATCCGGATCACCGCGGCTCGATCGCCTTCCTGATCACCAGCGATGAAGAAGGCCCGGCCACCGACGGCACGGTGGTCGTGTGCAACCTGCTCAAGAAACGCGGCGTGCATCTCGACTACTGCCTGGTGGGCGAGCCGACCTCGGTTGCGCGCCTGGGCGACACCATCAAGAACGGCCGCCGCGGCAGCATGTCGGGCAAGCTGACCGTCAAGGGCATTCAGGGCCACATCGCCTATCCGCAACTGGCGCGCAATCCGATCCACCAGGCAGCG
>JANXSS010000077.1 GCA_025356535.1 Herminiimonas sp. | reverse complement strand
CTTTCGCATCCTGGAGGCGCGCGAGTACTTCTGGTCCGACAAGATCATCGCCGGCATGATCAGCATCGGCATGCTGGGCCTGGCAATCGACCTGGGTGTGACGCGCCTGAACAATCATCTGCTGCGCTGGCACCGCGGCCTGGAGAACTGACATGAGCACCCGCAGCAACGCATCCCATATCAGCATCCGCGGCGTCAACAAGATCTTCCAGACCAGTGATCGTGAAGTCGTCGCCCTGAAGGACATCGACCTGGAAATCGAGAACGGCCAGTTCGTCTGCCTGCTCGGGCCTTCCGGTTGCGGCAAGTCGACGCTCTTGAATGCCGTGGCCGGCTTTTCGCTGCCGACCTCCGGCACCATCACGACAGACGGCAAGGTCGTCACCCAGCCCGGCCCGGACCGTGGCATGGTGTTCCAGGAATATGCGCTCTTTCCGTGGATGACGGTCGAAGAGAACATCGGCTTCGGCCTGGAGATCAAGGGCATGGCGAAGGCGGACATCACGCCGCGCGTGATGTCGCTGCTGGCAACCCTCGGTTTGACCGACTTTCGCAGCCGGTTTCCGAAGGATCTCTCGGGCGGCATGCGCCAGCGGGTGGCGATTGCCCGGGTGCTGGCGCTGGACTCGCCGATCCTGCTGATGGACGAGCCGTTCGGCGCCCTCGATGCGCTGACCCGGCGCAACCTGCAGGACGAACTGCTGCGGATCTGGTCGGAGCTGAAGAAAACCATCATCTTCGTCACCCACAGCATCGAGGAAGCGATCTACCTTGCCGACCGCATCGTCGTCATGACGTACCGGCCAGGCACCGTCAAGCGCGACATCACGGTCGACCTGCCGCGCCTGCGCGACCCGGCTGCGCCCGAGTTCAATGCGCTGAAACGCGAACTCGGCCAGCTGGTGATGGAAGAGCAGCAGCGCCATCACAACGATGAGCTGCGCATGGCGGCAATCGACTGAGTGTCAGGCTGTTGCGCGGCCCTGTTGCGGCCTCGAATGGCGTTGCACTTGGTGTAGACTCGCCGGATGCAAATGACATTTTTCATCGCCGCTGCGCTGCTTTATCTGGGCTGCGCATTGCTGCCACCGGCCCGGGTCGCACCGATCGCCGTCGGCACTGCGCTGGCCTGGCTGCTGCACGGCGCCGCGCTGGCTGCCGACATCGTCGCACCCGGTGCGTTGCGACTCGGTTTTGCCGTCGTGCTCTCTGCCACGCTGTGGGTGTCGGTGGGCGCCTACTGGCTTGAAAACCGCAATTTCGCCCTCGACGGGCTGCGCGTGCTGATGCTGCCGGTGGCGGCGGTCGCCACGCTGCTGCCGATGATCTTCCCTGGCAGCGTGGTGCCGCTGGAGGGCAAGTCGTCGCTTTTTTCCTGGCATATCGTCGTGGCCGTCCTGGCCTACAGCACCCTGACGGTGGCAGCCTTCCATGCCGTGCTGATGGCCTTGCAGGAGTCCAAGCTGCACGCCCGCGCAGCGACGCCCTCGGGCTGGCTGGCCGTTGCAGTCGAACGCCTGCCGGCGCTGCTGACGATGGAAAAGCTGCTCTTTCGCCTGATCGGGTTCGGCTTTTTCCTGCTGACCCTGACGGTGGTCTCCGGCGTGCTGTTCTCGGAACAGATCATCGGTCGCCCGCTCACCTGGGACCACAAGACCGTCTTTACCTTGCTGTCATGGGCGCTGTTCGGCATCCTGCTGGCCGGGCGAAAATGGCGCGGCTGGCGTGGCAGGACCGCGCTCAGTTTTACCCTGAGCGGCTTTGCCACGCTGTTTCTGGCCTATGTCGGCAGTCGCTTCGTGCTGGAAGTGGTGCTGCACCGGAGCCTGGCTTGAAGCTCGGACTGTGGCTGCTCATCGCCGGCGTCGCCTTCCTGTGGTTTAACCATGCGAAGAAGCAGCGCCTGAAGCACGGCAGGCGCAGCAACGGGCAGCCGGCCCAGGCAGATGACATCGCGCGCGACCCGGCTGCCGACGCCGAACGCATTCTCGCCTGTGCGCATTGCGGCTTGCATGTGCCGGCGTCCGACGCGCTCGTCGACGCCTCGGGTGCAGTTTTCTGCTGCGCGGCGCACCGCCAGTTGCATTCGCAGGCATGAAGCATGTCTGGCCGAGCATGCTGCAAGAGCCGCGCGAGACCTTCTGGCGCACGCTGACGACCTTCACCGCAACCCGCATCCTGATTGCGCTGGTGCTGCTGCTTTACCTGAGCTTGAACAGCCGCAACCTGTTCGTCGACGCCGGCCAGCAGACATACTGGCAAACCTGCATTGCCTACCTCGTACTTGCGCTGTGCTTCTTTTTCTTGGCATTGAAGGCGCGTCAGCGCTTCCTGCTGCAGCTTGCAGCGCAGATCACCTGCGACATCATCGTCGTGTCGATTCTCTATATCGTCGGCGGCGGCGGCCACAGCGGCCTGGCGATCCTGTACCTGTTTCCGCTGGCAGGCAGTGCCATCCTGGCGCCGCTGGTGCTGGCCTTCTTTTCAGTTGCCGCCGTCACCCTGATCCTGCTGGCCGAAAGCGCCTATGCATTGCTGCAGATGACAAACGATGCATCGGTGTCGCAGGCGGGCCTGTATGGTGCTGCGTTCTTCGTTGCGGTCTTCGCCATCAACCGGCTCGCCACGAGGCTCATCAAGCAGGAGGAACTGGCCGCCGAACGAGGCAGCGAGCTTGACCTGCAGGAAGCGATCAACCGCCTGATCATTGCCGACACCGGCGACGGCATCCTGGTCGTCGGCAGGGATGGCGCCGTCCTGACCAGTAATCCGGCAGCCGAGCGCATGCTCGGGCTGGCGTGGCCGCAGCAGATGCGCGGCCTGGTGCTGACACAGCATGCGACGCTGGCGCCGATCGCCGAGGCATGGCTGGCCTGGGCTGCCAGCCCGGAGGGTCCGGCGTCCGATGCCACACTGGCGCAGGCCGATGCAGACGCCAAGGGTGAAGCGCCTGCAAAAGTCTGCACCGAGGCAGCCGCGCACGCCGACTTGCCGCCGCAAGAGCGCAGCGCGGTGCAGGCGAGCGTGCACGAGCCGGTGGCATCGACCTTCGTCCTGGTCAAGCCGGCCGCGGCAAACGTGGCCGCTGCGGCGCAGCATTCCTGGGCCGGCCGGCGCGAGCTGAAGGTGCATCTGAAGCTGCGCTTCGCACGCGTGTGCGTCGGCCAGTCGCCGCAGGACCGCACGGTCATCTTCATGCAGGACGTCAGCGAGATCGACAACCAGGCGCAGCAGCTGAAACTGGCGTCGATGGGCCGGCTCACTGCCAGCATCGCCCATGAAGTGCGCAATCCCTTGTCGGCGATTTCGTATTCCGCCGCGCTGCTGCTCGAGGAAAACCGCGACCCGGCACAGGTGCGCCTCTTGACCATCGTCAGCGAAAACGTGGCGCGCCTGAACCGCATGATCGAGGATATCCTGCGCCTGTCGCGCAAGGCGAACCGCCCCGACGAGCCGCTGCTGCTGGCGCCGACGATCGCAGGCATCCTGGCCGAATTCATGGAGACGCATTCGATTGCCAAAAACCTGGTGCGGGTGGCGCCGATCGGTCCCTACCGGGTCTGGTTCGACGGCCTGCATCTGCAGGAAGTGCTGCTGAACCTGCTCTCGAATGCCCTGCGTTACGCCAGCGGGCGCGCCGGCAGCATCCGCATCGACATCGTCCCGGTCTCGCGCGCGCGGCTCGAGCTGCACGTGCAGGATGACGGCGCATCGATTTCGCCACAGGTGCGGGCGCATCTGTTCGAGCCGTTCTACACTACCTCCAGCAAGGGCACCGGCCTGGGCCTGTACCTGGCGCGGGAACTGTGCCTGAACAACGGCGCGGTGCTCGACTATGAATACCGCACCGATGTCGCAACCATCCTGGAGCGGGAAAACGAGGCAGGACAGGACGCCGCCATCGACGCCCGCGCCGAGCCGAGCGGACGCTTCGTCATCACCTTTGCAACGGCCGATCCGGCCTGATTCACTGAAAGCGAAAACCCGTCCATGGCTTCTCCCCGCATCCTGGTCGTCGACGATGAAGCCGACCTGCGCGAACTGCTCGAAATCACGCTGGTGCGCATGGGGCTCGATGTCGACAGTGCCGAGTCGCTGGCCGTGGCACGCCGCTACCTGACCGAGCGCGACTATGCACTGGTGCTGACCGACATGCGGCTGCCCGATGGTCTGGGCATCGAGCTGGTGCAGGAGATCTCGGCACTCTACAAGAACACGCCGGTGGCAGTCATCACGGCCTTCGGCAGCGCCGACAATGCCGTCATTGCGTTGAAAGCCGGCGCCTTCGATTACCTGTCCAAGCCGGTCGGCCTGGAGCAGCTGCGGGCGATGGTGCACTCGGCTCTGCGCACCAGCGCCGATGGCGTGGCGGCCGGCGCCGGCGCCTGTCCGGCATCGCCCGCGGCCAGCGGCGGGCTGCGCCTGCGTG
>JANXSS010000059.1 GCA_025356535.1 Herminiimonas sp. | reverse complement strand
GCGGCATCACCAGCGGCCTCAATCTGGGGCCCAGCCTGATCAATCGCGCTTTCGGCGCGCGCACGCCGCTGTCGGTCGTCGTCAATGCCGGCGTGGTTTTACTGACGATCTGCTTCCTGCTGCCGGTACTGGCATGGTTGCCGCGCGCGGTGCTCTCGGGGGTGATCATGGTGATCGCCATCCAGCATATCGACGCTACCACCCTGCCGCTGCTGCGCCGCCTGTTGAGCGGACATTTCAGCGACCGCCGGGCAATGGCGATCGACCTCGGGGTCAGCCTTGCGGTGACGCTGCTGGCCGTTTTCGTCGACATCGTGACCGCCGTTCTCGTCGGCGTATTCGCAGCCATGATGCTGTTTTTGCTGCGCATCAGCGGCTCGGTGGTACGGGCGAGCTATACCTGTGCCGTCGTGCGTTCGCGCCAGCGGCGCGATCCGCATGATGATGCGCTGTTGCAGGAGCATGGCGGCCGGATACATGTGCTCAAACTCGAAGGCGCAATATTCTTCGGCTCCGGCGAACGCCTGTTCGAATCGGTCGGCGCCATCGTCGACCAGGGCGGGCGCTGCGTGATCGTCGACCTGTGCCACGTGAGCGACATCGACCACACTGGCGCGCGCCTGATGCTGGAGATATTCACGACCCTGCAGGCGCAGGGCATACCGCTGCTGTTCAGTCACCTGCAGCACAGGGCCAGCGGCCGGCAGATGCTGGGCGATGTCGGCCTGCTCGCGCAGATGGGTACGGAGCGGATCTTCCAGGACACGGACCGGGCGCTGGAATGGGCGGAAGACTATCTGCTGGCAGACGTGCGCGGCGTACCGGCGCCGGATCTTGCGCTGCAGCGGCAGCCGCTCTTCGAAGGCTTTGACGCGGCCCAGGCGACACAGGTACGCGCGGCGCTGGTGGCCCGCCACTATGCAGCGGGCAGCGTCGTCTTCAGGCAGGGCGACGATGCGGCGGAACTCTTCGTCATCACCGGCGGCAGCGCATCGGTGCAGGTGCCGTCCGGCGCCGACGGCTCGACGCGCCTTGCCAGCTTCGGACCCGGCACGTGTTTCGGCGAGGTTGCGCTGTTCGACCGCAAGCCGCGTTCTGCAACCGTCGTCGCCGACAGTGCGCTCGATTGCCTGGTGCTTGACGAGCGCGCGTTCGCGGCCCTGAAGGTCGATGCGCCGGCCGTCGCGATCCAGTTGCTGGTCAACCTCGGCGTGCAGCTGGCCACGAACCTGCGCAACAGCAACCGGATGGTGATGGAATTGGGCCGTTGAGGCAGGCCGGCGGCGTTGCCGTCATCGCTGCGGCCGGCCCATCTTCTGCGCCTGCCCCGGCCGGTAGTGTGCCTGCAGGTAGTCACCCAGCCAGCAGTGGATATCGGCCGGCATGGCAACGCCGTCGGCCGCTTCGCCGCAGTCGAGCATGCGCGTGCCTTCGCCGTAACTGACCGAGGCCAGCATTGGCAGCGCCCGCTCCTGCTGCAGGCGCCACATGACGAACACCTTCGGCTGCGGCGCCATCCAGTTCTCGAAATAACCGTCGTTCTCGTCGCGATGCAGCTCCAGCGTCAGGCCCGGCACCAGCAGCAGTTGCCCTGCCTCGTCATGGCGCAGGATGCGCTCGCACGCGATGCCGTCGAGGTTGGCGACGACGGCGGCAACCGACCATGCGGCGTCGGCCCAGCGATGGACGATCGTGCGGCGTTGCATCAGCACCGCAATCGGCAGTCGTGCAAGCGGCATGGTCTGCGCTCCTGAAATTTCACTTGCCCTTTTTCGACGGGTCCTTGACGTCCGTGCTGGCCGCTGCGGTGCCGAGTTTTTCGCTGCGCACCGGCGCGCTTGCTGCCGCACTGCCAGCCTGCCCGCCCGGTTGTCCGGCAGCGCCCTGCTGCGCGCCCGAGGCAGCAATGCCGGCAACCGGATCGACCGGCGTCGGCGGATGCGTCTGCCAGCCGTTGTGGGCCGCACTGGCGCGCCAGCGTGCGGCGAGCTGCTCCATCGAGGCGGCCAGCCGCTGCTTTTCCTGCTCGGCTTGTTCGGCTTGTTCGGCAGCCTGCGCTTTCTTGGTCGCCTCGGCCTGCTGCTGCTGGGGCGTCGGCGCAGGCAGCGCGGCCCGAACGCCGTTGCACGACAGTGCCAGCAGCAGTCCTGCGGCAATGCGTGGGAATAGTGTATTGCTCTGCATGAGGTCTCCCGCTCATGAAATCCGTGCGCCGAACGCTGCCTGCCTGACGTGCGGTGTGGTGCGGTGCGGCGCACCGGCACGCCACGTCGGCGGCGGCCCTTCCCGGCCTCACCTGCCGGGCTTGCTGCCTTCCTGCGCCGGCACCGCTGGCGCACCGCCAACCGCCGCCGGCGTCGCCTTGGTCGCTGCCGCGCCTTCGCTGGTGCCGCCCATCGCCGCACCGCTGGTCGTGCCGCCCGAACCTTCCGCGATGCCGGGCGTGCCAGCCACGCTGCCGGCGGCTGCCTGGCCGCGCATGCCTTCCTGGCCGGCGCCGCCCTGCCCGACGCCGCCGGCGCGCGCCATCACCTCGCCGCTCGTCTTGCCGCCGGCAGACACTTGTCCCGGAAAGCCGGTCTGGCGCACGCCATCCTGCATCGTTGCGCCATCGCGGTTGCAGCCCGCTGCCATGCCGGCAAGTGCAACGCAGGCCAGCAGCCAGAGAAATGACGGACGTGGCATGGTATGTCTCCTGGCAGGTCGGTCAGCGCGAGGGCGTCATGCCGGACGGTGCAGGCGCATCCGGATCGGCCGCCGGGCCCGGTGCCTGGCTGGCCGCCCCGCCGGCGCCGCGCAGCGCGTCGTACCAGAGCTGATGATGCGCCTGCGCCCAGGCTTCATCGACATCACCGTGGCGCATTGCATGATAGGCGCCGGGGGTGCCGAGCGTGCCGATGTAGATATGCCCCATCGCCGCGGCGATGTAGAAGGTGGCGCCGGCCAGGTGCAGATAATCGGCCACCTGCAGCAGATAGCGCGTCAGGGCCAGTTCGGCGCCGACCTGGCGCAGATAGGGAAAATCCAGCATCAGCCCGGTGACCGACATCAGGAGCCCCAGCAGGGTGACGCCGCCCCAGAACCAGATTTTTTCACCGGCGTTGAAGTAGCCTGCCGCGATGTGCTCGTGCCGGAGCAGGCCGCCGCCGCGGCGAATCCAGTTCCAGTCCCATTGCCGGAAAAGGTTCTCGCGCACCCAGTTGAAAAACATCACGACCGAACAGGCGATGAAGAGCGGGCCGACCAAATTGTGCAGGTACTTGGCGACCAGCGCGACGACTGCGAAGACGCTGTGGCCCATCCACGGCAGCAGCAGGTTCTTGCCGAACAAAATGGTCAGGCCGGATGCCGCCAGGATCAGGAAGGTGATGGCGGTGGCCCAGTGCACCAGCCGGTCCCAGGCGGAAAAGCGCAACAGGCGCCGGCCCGACGCCGGCGGTTCCGGTGCCGCGCCGACGCTTTGATAGAAGCCGAAGATCAGCAGCGGCACCACCAGCAGGAGAAAGCCGGCAATGGTCGCAAGCGGGCCGTTGCGCAGCAGCCGCCAGGTATTGCCGCCACGCTGGAGAATCAAATCCTGCTCGCCCGTGAAACCCGGCGCGATGAGGTAATGCCGGTCGAAGTGATGGCGTCCCGAGTCCGGCGAAAGCAGGCCGGGCGCCGGCATGCCGGCCTCCTGCTGCAGGATGGTCTGCTCCTCCGCATAGGCGGGCTTTGCCCGATCGTTTGGCACGGCTGCCGCCGCCAGAACCGGCAGCAGCAAACAAAGCCAGAGCAGGTGCAACGCTTTCGACAGGTGCTGGCATCGGGCGACAGTCCACATGCTCGTCTCCTTCTAGGGCGCCATGCGCTCGTATTCGTTCTGCAGATGGGTGCGGTCCGCCAGCACCGCATTCCATGCCAGCCGGTCGCTGGAAAAATAGGCCTGTTGCGGCAGGTCGTCCGGCTTGCCGTCGTATTTGCCGGCGCGCCAGGCTGGATGCTGCGCGACTTCGAGGCAGCCGGTCAGCAGCAGCGGCAGCAGCGCGGGCAGGATCATGCGTGACGGAACGGGCTTCATGTGGGGAGCTTTCCCGGTGCGTTCTGAAAGTCGTTCGGTATCAGGTTGCCCGGTCGCGCCGGCGATATGCCGGGCGCAAGCCTGGCCGGCTCCGCCTGCGATCCGGCGGCCGGGCCACCGTCCTTGACGGCGGCGTCGGCGCGCTGCCGGTAAGCGATGTCCCAGCCCCACAGTTCCGGCCCGTAGCCGCGCGTGTCGACACGCTGCTTGTAGATGCCGGCAATGATGTTGGCGTCGCCGCCCAGAAGCGCCTTGGTGGCGCACTGCTCGGCGCACACCGGCAGCTTGCCTTCGCTGATGCGGTTGCGGCCGTATTTCTTGAATTCGGCCTCGGTATTGTCCGGCTCCGGCCCGCCTGCGCAGAAGGTGCACTTGTCCATCTTGCCGCGGTGATTGAAGGCGCCGGTGCCGGGAAACTGCGGCGCGCCGAACGGACAGGCCAGCGAACAGTAGCCGCAGCCGATGCACTTGTCCTTGTCGTGCAGGACGATGCCGTCGGCGGTGTGATAGAAGCAGTCGGTCGGACACACCGCCATGCAGGGCGCATCGGTGCAATGCATGCAGGCCACCGAGATATAGCGCTCGCCGGGCACGCCATCGTCGATGGTGACCACCCGGCGGCGGTTGACGCCCCACGGCGTTTCGTTCTCGTTCTTGCAAGCGGTGACGCAGCCGTTGCAGTCGATGCAGCGCTCGGTATCACAGATGAACTTCATGCGTGCCGGCATGGACTTCTCCTCAGGTTCTGACGATCCTGCACAGCGACACCTTGGTCTCCTGCATCATCGTCACGACATCGTAGCCATAGGTCCAGCCGGTGTTGGCCGCCTCGCCCAGCACGATCGGCGCGGCGCCCTCCGGATAGTTCTTGCGCAGGTCCTCGCCCATCCACCAGCCGCCGAAGTGGTACGG
>JANXSS010000449.1 GCA_025356535.1 Herminiimonas sp. | reverse complement strand
CGAGAGAAATGCGCCGAGCGGACGCTCGGCGACGAGCTGGCTCTTGACGGCGTCACGCAGGCGACTCGTCAGTTCTGCCGCCGTGTCTTTTTCCGACATCGGCGCGTGCGGCCGGAAGGGGGCATCCCAGTATTGTTTCGGCTTGCCGGGTGCTTCGCCCACCTTGATTCTCAGAGTATGGCCGGGCGAAAGTTTCAGTGCGCCCTTGTAGATGGTTTTCGGTTCAGGAACGTAACCGTAGGCGAAATAGTCTTCGACTGCCCGCGGGTCGATCTCGCGCGGCAGCTCCGGTATGGCACGCAGCGCCTTGAGTTCCGAGCTGAAGATGAGGCGTCCGTCGGCGAGCAACGCGTAGTACAGCGGTTTGACGCCAAGCTGGTCGCGCGCCATGAAAAACGTCTTCTGGTTGCGATCCCAAAGGCCATACGCAAAAATACCCTGGAAACGCGCTGCGCTGGCTTCGCCCCATTGCTCCCAGGCGTGCACGATCACCTCGGTGTCGGACTGGGTGCGGAAGGTATGCCCCAGCGCCACGAGTTCGGCCATCAGCTCCTTGTGATTGTAGATTTCCCCATTGAAGACCACCACCACGCTGTGGTCTTCGTTGAACAGCGGCTGCTGGCCGGTCGACAGGTCGATGATCGACAGGCGCCGATGACCGAGACCGATGCCCGGTTCGATGTGAAGGCCACCTTCGTCGGGGCCGCGATGGTGCTGGGTCTCGTTCATCACATCGAGCAGTGCGCGATCGATCACGCGTGCGCCACGCGTATCAACAATACCGACTATTCCACACATGGCATTATCTTTTCTGGGGAAGGAGGGTGGGCTGGTGCTGGAATTTGGCTTGGCATAGCCTGTCGTACAGCGCGGTGTAGTGCGATAGCATCGCGGCGATGCTGTACTGCTTTTCAACATGCTGGCGCCCGGCAGCGCCGTGCGCTTCCGTCAGACCGGCTTCGGTGCAGTACCTTACCAAGGCAGCGGTAATGGCTTCGATGTCGGTGGCCTCGATCAGGATTGCGGTGCGACCGTCGACGACTGCGTCAGGAATGCCCCCGACTGCCGAGGCCACGACCGGCAGGCCCGTCGCCATTGCTTCAAGCAGGGTCACCGGCGTGCCCTCTGCAAAGGAGGGCAGCACAAACACGGAAAATTCCTGCATGAGGCAGGCGATGTCGGTGCGCGAACCTGGCAGCCACACCTGTTCGGTCAGGCCCGCCGTGGCGACCTGGGCCTTCAACGCCGTCATCAACGGACCATCGCCGATGATCTGCAGGCGCAGCCTGTCACATTGCGCCGGCAGTTGCTCGCGCAGACGGATGAAAGCCTGCACCAGCCCGCGGTGGTTCTTGATGTCCTGAATACGGCCGACGGTACCGACGATAAACGGCGCAGGCAAAGGCGCGCCCGCTTCAGCGGCTGGCACGGGCTGCTTGCTGCGGGGCTGGAAGCGCGCAGTATCGACACCATTGTTGATCAGGCAGTTTTTCGCCTCCGGTACGCCAATGGCATCGGTGAGCCACTGTTTGAGATCGCGCGAAACCGGCACAAAACAGTCGATGAATGGAATCAGCAGCCGGCGCAGCAGGTTGTGCTTGCGATTTTTCCCCTGCGGATCGCTCAAATCCCGGCCGTGCTCGGCATGGATGCGGATGGGCACGCCGGCCATTGCCGCCGTCGCCGCATATTCGATGGCGGCGAGATTATAGGTATGCAGGATCGTCGGACGCATGGCGCGCAGCAGTTTCCACAGCTTGACGTGGGTGCCCGGTGCGGCGCCGGGCGGCTTGTGCAGTGCATGAATCCGTACGCCAGGCTGCGTGATTTTTTTGGAGAACTCCGTGTAGTCGGTCAGGCACACGATTGCATGCCGATAGCGCTCTGCCGGCATGCCGTTGACGCACTCGGCCAACACGGTTTCGAGTCCGCCAAAATCGAGTCGGTAGACCAGATGTACAACGAGCGGCAATTCGGTCGCTGGCACCGCCATCGTCAATTGCCGCTGGCCGTTGCCAGAGCGGTATCGATCGCCGGCAAGTTGGTATTCAAAAAAGCCCGCAGCGCCGTACGTGCCGTATCCGGATCGCCCGTGAATGGCGCCGACAGCAGTACTGCTGCGCCGTCGTCGCCGCGCAGGAGCAATTTTGCCTTTGCCTGCCAGAGCTTGCCCGCATAGTCGCTGGCGGTGTACCGGCGATCGACCCAATACCAGTGCCACACCAGGAAGGTGCCGGTTGGTCCTTGCAGGATCGCTTCTCGCACTGCCAGCATGCGCTGACCGATCTGCTCGACGCGACCGCCGTTGTGCAGTTGATGGATGATGTCTTCATATTCGACCAGGCGGTTCAATGAGCTGATCAGCACCTTGCCATCGCGTTGATTGCGATAATAGAGAATCGAGATGCCGACCGGAGTCGTCGCCTCGGCACTCTCACCCGGCTGCGCTGCGCCGCTCCCGCCCCTGCGAAACACACCTGTGTAGGTAGCGGCCGGTTTCGCATAGCGCGGCGCCCAGTCGGAAAAGGCAGCCGCCGGCGCCCATCCGGCCCCGATCGTACCGGCCTGTAAATCGACCGGCTTCGGATTGAATACGGCACGGTCGGCAAAATCGGCATAAAGCGGCCAGACGGCCAGCGATGCGATGACAACCAGTGTAATTGCCAGCAAGCCCCCTGCCATGCTGCCGGTTGCGGGCGACTGATTCAGGTTCGTTATTTCAGGTTCCCGCGTCGGCTCTGCATCTTCGCGCCAAAAACTGCCGATCCAGAACATCAGGAACATGACCAGTCCGAAGAAAACCCAGCCGTAGAGGATATGGTCGATTCCTACCGCCAATTCCATCTTGCTGAAGTGGCCAATCATGACGATCATGAATGCGCGAATGCCGTTGGCGATGATCGGTACGACCACGGCAGTGACCATGAAGAGCGCACGCCGGGCGGTCGAGCGATAGGTCAGGTAAGCATAGAGGGCACCCAGGGTGATCGATGAAATCAGGTAGCGCACGCCGCTGCATCCCTCGATTACCGACCAGCTTCCGCTGGGCAGCTCGAAGCGCGTACCGTTTCGCAATATCGGGATTCCGGTAAGCTCGATTGCACGCACCGTAAAGTCCGCGGTGAAATTTACCAGCGGATCGACGAAGACCTCGCCGAACGGTACGGCCAGCAGAACGAACAGCAATGGGAAGGCCAGTGACCAAGCCAGCTTCCGGCCCATGATGGCCAAGGCGACTGTCGCAATCATGGCAGCGAAGCAGTACTGCATGACGACTTGTACTCCTCCCATTCGAGCGAGCAACCATGCTGCGCCCAGCACGAGAAGCAAGGCGACTGCTGGCCAACAGGAAATCGCCGGTAGCACGCTGAAATTGGCACGGCGGCGCCAGATCAGCCACAGGCTGATCGGCAGGATGACATAGCCATGGGCAAACGTTTCGGAACTGTTCCAGACGGTAACGAACGACCGCGCAGTATTGAAGTACAGTGCAAACAAGGCTGCCATCGCAACGAGCAGGGCAAGCGCCAACGACCGTTGCCGGTCCCGTCCGACGACACTGGCGGCGACGGACATGGCAGAAGCAGGGGGCGACAAGGAGGATGCAGGCGAATCGATCATTGTGGCAGGGCTTCTGATTGCGGCGTTGCGGAATGCATTGCCTGGAGTGTTGTTGCCTCAAGGCAGGTATCGATGCGTGCCAGGTTGCTGGCCCAGCTGTATCGTTGCTGTACTTGCCGGCGGGCGGCAGTGCCGAGCGCCGAAACGGGATGGTGAAGGAGACTGGCGACGGCGTCATGGAACGCATCTGCATCGCCTGCCAGCAGAAGGTCGCGTCCGACTTCAGCAACGATGCCTTCGAGCGCCTGAGGCGAGACCACGACCGACTTCGCCATGGCCATGGCTTCGAGCACCTTGTTCTGAATGCCGCGTGCCACCCGAAGCGGCGCGACTGCAAGCGCTGCATGGCGTATGAACGGCCTGACATCCGCAACGGTTCCGGTTACCGTAATGCCGGCAACCGTGGCAAGTGCCAGCACTTCAGGCGACGGCCGGGCGCCGACGATCACGAAGCGTGCTTTTGGAAAGCTCGACCGCAGGCGAGGGAAAACGTCGGCGGCAAACCACTGCACGGCATCGACGTTCGGCCAGTAATCCATGGCGCCGGTAAATACGATGGCCAGGTCGCCGGCTGCGTAGGGATTGTCAAATACATGTTCGGGCGAAAAATACACTGTATCAACACCATTATTGAAGTGGCCGATCTTTCGGCTACTCTCTGGCGCCAACTTCTTGAACAGGTCGGCCTCGGGCTCGGAAACGAAGAGCGATGCATCACACGCTCGCGCCACATGCTGCTCGTAGCGCAGCAACTGACGCGCTTCATGACGGTACAGCCAGTTCATTGGCCAGGATTTCTTGTCGGCATACTGGCGCCACTTGTCGGAGTCGACATCGACGAAGTCGACCACGCGGCGCGCTTTTGGATATGGCTCGGCGTACTGGGCCATCGCCGACGAAAAGACGACGATCCGGCTGATTTTTTCGCGTTCGACGACCTGGTCGACCCAGGTCCGCAAGCCACGATCGCGATAGTAATCCAGCGATAGCGAGCGATTTGCCAACAGTGCGCCGAGGCTGCGCACGCGCGCGAGCCTGGGATTGAGCGGTGCGAAATATGCCTCGGCGCATAGCGCTTTCACCCGCGGCACATGCTGCCAGTCATCCGCGTCATCGACAAAGGTCGCCAGATGCACGCGGTAATTCCGTGCAAGATGCTTCAACAGGTGGTACGAACGGATCTTGTCGCCCTTGTTTGGCGGGTACGGAATCCGGTGCACCAGCAGCAGCAGGTTCTCCACGCAGCTAACCCAGATCCTTGACGATGTGCGGGCCAATGAAATTGGCAAGCGCGATCGGCATCTTTTGCCAGAGTTTGATAAACATCTGGTACTTCGGATTCAATGGATTATTGTCCGGCACGGCCGTCGAGGCATGCAGTTGATACTCATAGGCCAGCGGTTGCGGCTCGAAACCCCAGTTCTTCTTGAAGTCGTAGGCGCCGGTACCCAGCTTGCTACGGCCGAAATCGAAGACGCGACAACCACGGGCGGCAGCAAATTGCATGAGGTTCCAGTACATGAAGTCGTTGCCGGCAAATTCACGCGCTGCCGGCATGCCGCCACCGTAGTAGGGCACCACTTCATCGCGGAAATAAAAACTCATCACGCCGGCGATCAGTTGATCGCCCTTGACGATGACGCGGATCTCGCAGTCGTCGGCAAAGACTTCTTTCAGGATGCGAAAGTATTTTTTGGAGAAAACCGGCGTACCAAGCCGGTGCACGCTGGTTGAATACGCAGTAAAAAAGCGATCGATGGTCTGGTCGATTTCGCCGGTCAACCCTGCCTTGATGCCTTTCCTGACCATGGCGCGCTGCTTGCGTGGAATGGCATTCAGGTTGGCTTCATCATCAGCGGTGATTGCCTTGCGAAACGTCACATACAGCGGCTTCGCATGCCAGGTCGGATCGTCCGGATGCGCCGGCAGAACATTGCGGTACTCGAGGTGGCCAGCCTTGAGTTCGGTTGCGAGCGCATGGGCTGCACTGTCGAGCGCAATGCGCGCCTGGTCTGATGTTGCCGCGACCCCGCCGTACACGCAAAACGGCAGGGAGCTAAGCGAATGGCCAAACAAAGCGCTTTTTATCTGACACAGCGGCAGCACGCCCTGGATCTGTCCATCGAGCTCTGCCAGATAGAACCAGGTCTTGTGACCGAACGCACGCTCGATGACGCTTTTCCAGCCGGCACGGTGAAAGAAGGTGGCATCGGGACAGGTCTGCACGAAGGCATCCCAGCGCGCCATGTCCTGCGGGCGCATCAGGCGTACCTGCGGTACCCCACCTGCCGTCGTAATGCCGACATCGTGCCCGGCGCGCGCTTCCTGCGCATCGACCATTGAATTCATCAGTTGCCCGCCGACGCTGGTTTCAGGAAGATACGGTCCATGCGGTCCCATTCGAAGTCCCGCGTCAGCGCCTTGATCCGGCCTTCCATGCGCGCCAGATTGACGTAATGCCGGAAACGCGTCTTCATGCCGATATCGTTCTGGCGCGGCTGACCGGGATCGATTTCCCACGGATGGAAATAGAAGATCGCCGACTGGCGATCGTCGCGATTGACCCGCTGCATCAGCCAGCGCGACGCGGCGTAGGGCAGCAGCCGGAAGTAACCGCCACCACCCGCAGGCAGATTGCGCTGCATCAGACGCACCGTCGTGATCGGTACTTCCAGCAGGCCATCCTTGCCATTCGGATAGAACGCAAAGCGCGGCGCGTCCGGCATGCCGTAATGGTCATGTCGGATCGGGTAAATACTGGAGCTGTAGCGATAACCGGTTTCGAGCAGCGCATCGAGCGCCCAAAGGTTACGCGCGCCGATCGAAAAGCTCGGTGCCCGGTACCCCAGCACCGCCTGGCCGCCGATGTCCTCCAGGAGGGCCTTGCTGCGGCTGATGTCATCGGTAAATTCAGCGCGGCTCTGATCCGACGCGCGCAGGTGACCATAGCCGTGGCTGGCCAGTTCATGACCGCTGGCGACGATGCGCCTGACCATTGCCGGATAGCGCTCGGCGATCCAGCCCAGCGTGAAAAACGTGGCAGTGACATTGCCGGCAGCCAGAATTGCCAGGATGCGGTCGATATTGGCTTCGACGCGGCACTCGAGTCCCGGCCAGCTGTCGCGCGAAATATGGTTGGCGAACGCGGAGACCTGGAAATAATCCTCGACGTCTATCGTCATTGCATTGCGAATGCGCGCGGTCGAGAGCGCATGCGTCTGGGTGCCGGAAGCAACTGTCTGGGCGGGAGCAAACGTGGTCATGGTGTTGGATTCCTTTAGGGCGATTACAGCCGACTTGACGCATCAGCGGTCAACGTCTCAGACACGGGGTTCGTTCGGATGACTTTTCAGACGGGGCGACGCCAGTATCTTGCGCAGGGCATCGAGAACCGAGACGACCGATCGTTCGATACGGGACAATCTTTCATCCATGATTTCGAGATCGATGCGGGGCTGATCGGCCAATGCAGTGGTCGCCAGTTCATGCAGCTGCGAGGCATCGAGCTCGACCTGATCATCGGGGACGTCGAATTCCCGCTGAATGTCGCTGATGACTTCCTGGACTTCAGCGACCGAAAATGCATGAAGCTCTTCCAGGTAGCCCATCAATAACAGGCGGTCGCACAAGGAATTTATCTTGCGCGGTATGCCGCCGGTGAAAGCATGAATTTCGTTGAAAGCGGCTTCATCGAAGACCGGGTCGCCGTTCCAGCCGACGGTGTGCAACCGGTGCTCGATGTAGGTACGCGTTTCTTCCGCATCCATTGGTCCCAGGTGATATGTTGCAATCACGCGCTGGCGCAGTTGCAGCATCTCCGGACTCATGAGCGTCTTGCGAAATTCCGGCTGACCGAGCAGGAAGGTCTGCAGCAGTGACTTGTCGTCGGTCTGGAAGTTTGACAGCATGCGCAGTTCTTCGACCGTCTGCTGACTCAGGTTCTGCGCCTCGTCAACGACCAGCAGCGCGCGTTGACCACGTTGGTCGCACTGCCGCAAGAATTGCTCGATGCGCGTCAACAGGGTGGCTTTGGTCGCGCCCTCGAACTGCAAGCCGAATGCGCCGGCGACCATACGCAAGGTGTCGTCGGAATTCAAATGCGTATTGACGATCTGCGCGGCCAGGATCTTGTCGGAATCGAGTTCCCGAAAGAGATTGCGCACGAGAGTGGTCTTGCCAGCGCCAACTTCGCCAGTTATGACGATGAATCCTTCTCCCTGCGACAGGCCGTATTCGAGATAAGCCATCGCCCGCTTGTGACCCTTGCTGCCGAAATAGAACGACGGATCGGGTTTTAATTGAAACGGCTTGGCTGTCAGGCCATAAAAAGATTCATACATCGGGGATCGTTTCCTAGAACTGCATTCGCACGGAAGCGGTGATCGCGTTTTCGCGGATGTCACCACCAATCAAGTCGGCATTTTGCAGCGTACGGCGCAGCTCGAGCGTGCCATCGAGCTTCGGCTGGAACGTACTTGTCACGCCGAGTCGGGCTGTCTTGTAGTTGGTCGTCACGTCAGTCGTCAGTGAATGGGTACGGGTATAACTCAGGTTTGCATTGGTGAGTGTGCGTGGCGAGAGTTTGTAGCTCCACACGCCACTGGCACCGACCGAGCGACTGTTGTCATCCAGTGAACTCGACGAACCCCCAATAATGATGACCGGCGTCGCGCTGACGGATTGAGGCTCCCGCCGCGTCAAGAAAAGGCTGCCAATGACCGTGTTGCGCAAGCCGGTCGCCGCCAGCGAAGCCTGCAGGTTTTTTTGCAAGAAGTAGCGATTGGTCAGCGCGTTCGACACCGTTGCAATTTCGGCGGGCAGATGCTGTGACTGGATCAGGTTGTCCACCAGGCGTTGCCGATTGATCGGATCGGGAACGCTGGCCAGCAGCGCCTGATTCAACGACGCTGAGGTGTTGCTGGTTTGCGGCAGAAGCGCCTGCGCTTGCGACGACGTGATGTCTTCGTTGTAGCTGAGGTTGAACACCGCAAGGCGGGCGCGATGATTGATCGCCAGCTCGTAGGTCTGACCAAAAAAGCGATGGCCCACGGTCGCCGTGACATTGGTACGTGAAGAAGGCGTCCAGACGAAGCCTGCGTTGTAGAAAGCGCCTTGCGGCTTGTCGCCCAGCGTCACATAAGTGTCTTTCTCGTAACCACCGGCAGCGGTCGCGCGCAGGTTCGGTCCTATCAGGTAACCGACATTGCCGCTAAGCTTGCTTTGGCTGACGGCATCGGACGCCGGATACCGGGTATTTTGCGTCGATGCCAGCGCCCCCCAGTTGAAAGTACGGAAGGCCGGGCCGCTCGTCAGCGTCGCAATCAGGCGATCGGTATTGCTGTTTCCAAGTCCGGTGTTTCTGTTGCCGAGTCCGTTGATGCTGCTGTTGCCGTGTACGTCGCCACTGCTGATGGCTTCGTGTGCATAGCGCAACTGACCGGTGGCGACGTTACTGAAGCGCTGCTCGAGATAGGGGCTGATCGAATAGCTTCGGGTTTCGACCCGGTTGTCGGTCACATTGACGTTGCTCGCCGCCTGGGGCCCAAAAGCAGAGGTGTTTTGCTGCGTGATTGCGGCGCGCGCATCGAACAGCAGTAAATCCTGGATCAGGGTGCCGTGTGCGGACGTGTCAAGAAAGTTTGAGAGCGAGGTGCCGGAGGTATGATTTGCGTAAAACAGTGCCTGCAGGTTGTAGCTGCCCCGAAGTTGTAGTCGTGCACTGTCGCGGGTAACGCTGAACCCCGGCGCCACGGTCGTTACGAAATCGCTGCGTTCATTGCCGCGGCTATTGAGCCCGACGTTATCGGTATACGCTTCCGAGACGCTTACGTTGGGCACGAATTTGAAGTCGGTTGCGCTTGCACAGGGCGCCCAGGCCAGCGCTACTGCCGTGGCGGTCAGGGCGAGCGGGCCCATTGGCCGAAGTGGCCGCCGTGCCTGCAACTGGTTGCGCAAAAGGCGCCGTGAAGATCGGCCCCGCACGAACTCAGTTGTAGTAGTAGCCATAGTTCTCTTGTCCGGGGAAATCGCGGGCCTTGTTGTACACCAGGTTGACGTTGCTGCAGGTTTCGAGCTGCCTCAAAGCACTCTTGACCGCGTGAATGGTGGTTGTCTCCGCTTCCACGACGACGACGATTTGTCCCATCTGGCTTGCAAGAACGCGTGCTTCGGACGTCAGCAAAAGGGGTGGCGAATCGAAAATCACGATCCGGTCGGGATAGCGCGAGGCGATTTCATCGAGCAGGCTGCTCATGGTCTGGCTGGCGAGCAGTTCGGTTGCATGCCGGTGGCTCTTGCCTGCCGGCAGAATCGTCAGCGTATCGATATTCGTCTTCAGGAGTACATCAGCCATGTCGAGGTTGGCATCGAGCAGCAAATCCATCAGACCCGCTTCGGACTTCAACCCCAGCGTGCGCAAGACCGAGGGCCGGGCAACGTCGGCATCGACAAGCAGCACCGTATGGTCAAGTTCCATTGCAATGCTGATGGCAAGATTAATTGCCGAAAAAGTTTTTCCTTCGCCTGGCAATGCGCTGGTAACCATGATCAGGTTGTTGCGATTGACGGGCCGGCCATCTTGAGAGAAGGCGTTGTCGATCAATGGCCGCTTGATGGTACGGAATTCCTCGGCAACCGGATTGCGTCCGCCATCCGAGGTGACCATGTTGTTTGCCGCAAGGCGGTCGAGGTTGATGTCGACGCGCTTGATGACGCGCGGCGCTGCCGGGGTTTCATTGGTTGCCGGCATGACCGGTGCTACCTGTGCGGGGGCTGTCGCCGAAGACCGCACCTCCACTGTCGTAGCGAGGCCAGCTCCTTGCCCGGTGGCCGGCGCCGTGCCTGCACCTGCGCGCTCGACAAGAGCGTGTGGCAAATCGGCATTGCGTGCAGTGGACGTTGCGCCCGGCGTGTCCGTGTTTGGACCGGCTCCGGATTTATCCTGACCAAGCCTGCTGACTGCCTTTTCGATAATGCTCACGCCTTCTCCTAATAAAATTGCGTTCCGATGCAAGGCACTGCCCGCCCGATGCACCGGGCGCTCGCTGCGTTGCTGGACTGTGATGCAGTCGCCCGTCGGACAGGGCGACGCGTCGTCGGATTTCAGACCTTGATCAGCAGCCGGCCCATGGCGGCGCCGTAGAGCAACATCATCAGTCCCAGGGACAAGCCGAGAGCAAGCATGCTCTTGCGACGTCGGGCGATTTCCTGATCGGTCCAGTTCATTGAAACGGCGCCCAGAACAGGCAAACCGGTCAACTCGCGCAACGAAACCTGTGTCATGAACGTCGGCCTGATCTGACTCATTGCCAAGGCGCCACCAATACCTGCCAACAGCGACGCAACCAGGGCCAACGTCACCAGCAACGGACGATTCGGCCCGATCGGCGTCGAGGGCAGCACTGGCGGATCGATGATCCGGAAATTCATCATTTCCGTGGTTGCGCTCAGACTGCCGGACAGTTTTGCAGCTTCGCGGCTGGCAACCAGCTTTTCATAGTTGGTCTTGTTGATCTGGTAGTCGCGATTCAGTTGCGAAAGTTGCGACTCGATTTCAGGGCCTACCTTGCTGGAGGCCTTGAGGCGGGCGATCCGGGCTGCGTATTCGTCCACACGGGCACGCATCGATGCCACCCGCGCTTCGGCATCAGACATTGCGACCTTCAGTTGCTGCATGACCGGTGAGTAACGCCGCCCGACTTCGCCGCCGCTTTTTTTGATCTTCGATTCCTCGATCTTGCGCGCTTCGAGCTGTGCGATAAGGCGTTTGGCTGAAACGATATCCGGGTGCTGATCCGTGTACTGCAACCGCAATGCGTCGAGGTTCTTGTTCAACGTATCGATGCGACCATCGATTTCAGGATTGACAACGGCAGCAGGTCCGTTTTCGCTGCCTGGGGCAGGCTCCTCACCGAACATTTGTTTTCTTATGGCATTTCTTGCCTGCTCTGCTTCACTCAGATCCAGCCGGGCCTGATTCAGGTTTTCGCTGACCTCTTCGAGCTTGCCACCGTAGTCGCCACCCTGGCGCGACAACATTTCGCCATTTTTAAGCTTGAAATCTTTCAAGTTGTTCTCGGCCGTCACCAACCGGGTTTCGTATTCCTTGATCTGGTTGTCGATGAAACGCACGGCATTGACCGAGTCCTGCTTCTTGTCGCCATAACTGCCCTCGACAAAGATCATCAGCAGAGACTGGACGACGTTCTTGACGACCTTCGGGTCTTCGTTTGCGTAGGAAATCGAGTAGATGTCGTCACTTGAAGTACCCGTGATCTTGATCTGTGACATCAATGTATCGACCTGTTTTTCATGGTCTTTAACTGATTGCGTCTTGAGATCGAGGTCGACCATCCGGATGACGCGCTCGACATTCGGCCGACTGATCAGCGTACGGCTCATGATCGACACCTGCTGCTCGACATTCGGCAGGGTAGTCATACCAGAAAGCAAAGGCTTCAAAATGGTCTGCGTGTCGACATAGACCCGGGCCGAACTCTGGAATACGTTTGGAAGCGTGTAGATTTTTGCCCAACTGATGACAAGAACAACCCAGGCAATGCCGACCGCGTACCAACGATATTTCCAGATGCCTTTGATGAAAGACAATAGCTGAGCTAGTAATTCCTCCATTGCTTGACGCTCTCCATGTGAGTTTCGGCAAGTGCCCAGCAGGCAGTCATCCGTTTTGATTGATAGCCCTTCGGGCGACCGAATTATATACCGGCTCATTAGCAATACGTGCCAGAACCGAGTCGTACTGGAAACGGCTTTCCATCATTTTCGTTACCAGAACCTTTGCAGGTTTCGCATAATATCGAAAAGAAATTTGCTTGAACTGCACTTGGTCAAGACTTTGTGCAACGGCCTTACCGACAGTTTAGCGAGGTTAAAAAACCGTTTGTTCGGGTTTTGTTCCCGGACGATTAGTATAAAATGCGACAACATTGTTAGGGGGACAAAGACACCATTGTTCACTTTCCCGTCGCAATTTATTGATTAAACTACATCAACATTCTCGCGCAAACCTTGCTTTAAATGCAAGATGCTACCAGACAAAAAGGAAAATTCCGTGATTTCATTCAAGGCAACACTTTTGCATCGCTTGGCCACCGTCGCAATCAGTGCCGCGGTGTTTCTGATTTCAGGGTGCGCCGCCAATAAATACCCGCCGATCACAGCAGATGCGCAGCCGGCAACACATGATTACCTGATCGGACCGGGAGACATGGTCAACATCAACGTCTGGCGTAATCCTGAAGTTTCTCAGTCGGTGCCGGTACGGCCGGATGGCAAGATTACGACGCCCCTTGTCGAGGATTTGCCAGCCAGCGGGAAAACCGCGACCGAGCTGGCGCGAGACATTGAAAAAGTCCTTGGAAAATACATCCAGCAACCCGTCGTAACCGTCGTCGTCACCGCATTCGTCGGTCCTTACACAGAGCAGATTCGGGTAATTGGTCAGGCGGCGAAACCACAAGCGCTGCCGTACCGCCAGGACATGTCGCTGATGGACGTCATGATTGCCGTCGGCGGCATCACAGATTTTGCGTCGGGTAATAAAGCGAGCATCATCCGCACTGTTAATGGAAAACAACAGAACTTTGGCGTGCGATTGAACGACCTTATCAAGCAAGGTGATATTTCCGCCAACACGCCCATGCGTCCAGGCGATGTTCTGGTCATCCCCGAAAGTTTCTTTTAAGTCGACAGGGAAGCGAACTGACCTGCAGTTGAAGGTAAATATCCGGCACATCGCGGCTTTTTTGCATCGGTGCAAGCGAGAAGGCCCGCGAACGGATTTGCAGGTACCACTTCGCCCTACGATGCCGCCCAGCGTTGCCGGCAGGCGGCTTCATCGGCGCATGGATTTTGACGGGATGGATCTTGCCGTGTATTGCGGCTTGGCGGATGCCCGTAACGAGTTCTGGAGTCAATGTGTTAAGGATTTTTAATCATTCGGTTTCGAAAGTTGTCTCCGGCCTGTTTCTCGTGGAGCTGCTGGTGTTGCTCGCTTCGACTTACCTCGGTGCAGCGCTACGTTACATGGACGGGCGTTTTCCGCTTACCGAGCAAGACCCTAACTTCTTTCTGACTGCCGTGACCTACGCATGCGCAATGCTTTTCAGCATGAGCGCACTCGGTATGTACAAGCTGAATTTTCGCGAGGGATTCAGAGATACCTTCCTGCGGTTGATGCCCGCATGTGCACTGTCGTTCGGCATCATGACGCTGGTTTTTTATCTCTTGCCCGACATCCACCTTGGCCGTGGAGCGCTCGGCATGGTGGTCTTCGTGGCTGCACTCGGCATCTTGCTCGGCCGAATCCTGTTCTTCAAGTCGTCCGAATCGAAGCTCCTCGAGTCTCGCATCATCTTTCTCGGTGCCGGCGCGCTTGCGCGGGAGTGCAGCGACCTGGCACTGCATAACACGCAATATCACAAGTACCGCATCATCGGCTTTGTGCCGATGTTTGGCGAAGAGTCGCATGTGCCCGGTTCAGCGATACTCCCAGCAACGCAGTCATTGGTTTCTCTGGCAAAAAAATTCAACGCAAGCGAAATCGTCGTTTCAGTACAGAATCGTCGCGGTGGCTCTTTTCCAATCCAAGAACTGCTGGAATGCAAGCTGAACGGTATTAAGGTCGTCGATGCAGCGTCATTTTTCGAACGGGAAGCGAACCAGATCCGTATCGACTCGCTGCAGCCGAGCTGGCTTGTCTTCGGTGGCGGTTTTGATCAAAGTTTCCTGCGTACCGTCGGCAAGCGGGTGTTCGACCTGATAACCAGCCTGATGATCTTTGCCGTGTCGTTGCCGGCCATGGTGGTTGCCGGCCTTTTGATTTACCTGGAGGACGGTGCACCAATTTTTTACCAACAGGAACGTGTCGGCAAGAACGGCAAGACATTCATGGTGCTGAAGTTTCGCAGCATGCGCACCAATTCCGAAAAAGCCGGAACGCCGCAGTGGGCATCCTCGAATGATCCGCGCACTACGCGGGTTGGCCGCATCATCCGAAAGCTGCGTATCGATGAGTTGCCGCAGATTCTCAATGTCGTCAAGGGCGATATGAGCTTCGTCGGACCGCGTCCTGAGCGGCCGTTTTTCGTCAAGCAGTTGTGCCAGGATGTACCGTTCTACAATGCGCGACACAGTATCAAACCTGGAATAACGGGTCTGGCACAAGTTCGCTACCAATATGGTGCGTCGGTTGAAGATTCGATCCAAAAACTGCAATACGATCTGTACTACGTGAAAAACAACAGCCTTTTTCTCGACATGCTGATCCTTATCGATACGCTACAGGTGGTTGTTTTCGGCAAAGGCCAGTAATTCATGGCATGCAGCGGTTCTGCGAAGCACGAGCACCCATGCTAGGCAGCATCGCGTTTACCAGCTACGCGTCATGCGCGGCCGGCTTTTTGGTGCTGAGCATCCTGTTGCTGACGCGCTGGCGCACGCATGCCAATATCGGCGCAACTGCAGTCGCAGCCATCGTCACGACATTGTGGGCCGCAGCCGTTGCGGTCAATACGCTGAGCACCGCGCCGCTGTTTCTGGTGAATGATCTTCTGGAATTGTGCCGCGACGCCGCCTGGACGTACCTTCTGATTCAGCTCCATGGCGCCTTCAAAACGGATCGCCCTCCAAGCCTGGCAAACCTCAAGACTTCAGTCAAGGCAAGCGCTGGATTATATCTGGCCGTCATGGTGGGCACCTGCTACGTGTACCTGCAACAGGGCGACGCGAATCGAACTTTGGTACTGTTGAGCGGCATTCTTGGGCGGGTAGCACTTGCCGTCATCGGCATGCTGATGGTGGAGCAGCTTTATCGCAATGCGCCAACCCGCGAACGGTGGGGTATCAAATTTGCCTGCATGGGCATCGGTGGCATGTTTGCTTATGACTTCTACCTCTACAGCGATGCAATGCTGTTTCGCGGTTTGAACGTCGAAATCTGGATTGCCCGTGGCGCCATCAACGCACTGACCGTGCCACTGATCGCCTTGTCAGCCGCGCGCAACCGGAAATGGTCGCTTGCCCTATCGGTGTCGCGGCGTGCCATGTTTCATTCGGTTGCATTGTTCGGCTCGGCGACCTATCTGCTAGCCATGGCAGGTGCCGGTTACTATTTGCGTTTTTTCGGTGGCAGTTGGGGCAACGTCATGCAGGGCGCCTTTTTGTTCGGCGCCGTTCTGTTGTTGATCGTCGTGTTGTTTTCGGGTGCGTTTCGCGCCTGGCTAAAAGTTTTCATCAGTAAACACTTCTACAGTTATGGCTACGATTATCGGGAAGAATGGCTGCGCTTTACCAAGACACTTTCCGAAGGCGGGCCTCAGATTGCCGAGCGTGCCGTTCATGCTGTTGCTGCACTGGTGGAAAGCCCGGCCGGCGCCTTGTACCTGAGCCGTGAATCCGGCAACTGCGAGCTGGTCGCCAACTGGAACCTGCCGCTTGGCGACGGCGCCGTCGCGCTCGACACGCCGTTTTGCCGGTTCCTGAAAACCCGCCAGTGGGTAATCGATCTCCAGGAGATGCAGGAGTCACCGGAGCGCTATGATGATGTCGCGCCGCCTGCCTGCCTGGAACAGGCAGCTTCCGCCTGGCTTGTCGTGCCGCTCATCCTGCGCAATGACCTATGCGGCTTCGTGGTACTGGCGCAGCCTCGCAGCAAGCTTGTGCTCAACTGGGAAGTCACCGACCTGTTGAAGGTTGCGGGTAGTCAGGCGGCAAGCTATCTGGCACAACAGGAATCGGCAAATGCCCTGATGGTGGCGCGCCAGTTCGAATCATTCAATCGAATGTCGACCTTCATCGTGCACGACTTGAAAAATCTTGTTTCGCAACTCTCGCTCATGGTGGCAAATGCTGAAAAGCATAAGGACAACCCGGAGTTTCAGCGTGACATGCTTGAGACAGTCGACTTCTCGGTTCAAAAGATGAAATTGCTCTTGCAAAAGTTAGCTCGCGGAACTACCGTCGAAACACCGATGCGGTTGCACATCGACAAGTTGCTCAAGCAGGCAATCGCCGTCAAGTCTGCTGCGGATCCAAAACCGCAGCTTGAAATCATTGATGCGGACCTGATGGTCTTTGCCAACCCGGCGCGACTCGAACGGGTGATTGGGCATGTGATACAGAATGCTGTCGAAGCGACGCCGAAAGACGGTCAGGTCAGCGTACGGTTGCTGAAGTGGCACGATGAAGTGGTCGTCGAATGCACCGATACCGGCCTTGGAATGGATGAAAATTTCATCCGCGAACGGCTATTCAAGCCTTTTGAATCGACCAAGTCAGCCGGTATGGGAATCGGCGTATTCGAAAGCCGGGAATACATACATGAGCTTGGTGGTCGCATCGAAGTGCACAGCCAAAAACCAGGTGGCACCACCTTCCGCATCATCCTGCCTTTGCAATTGCGCGACGAAGCAGCCGTATCCCAAGCGGCCTGAAGGCCAGAGGAACAGCATGACTCAGGAAAAACAGAAACTACTCATCATTGAAGACGATCCCGGCTTGCAGAAACAGCTCAAGTGGAGCTTCGATGCCTACGACGTGGTCGTGGCCGGCGACCGGGAAAGTGCCCTTGCCCACATACGGCGCCATGAGCCGGCTGTCGTGACCATGGACCTCGGGCTGCCGCCAGACCCGGATGGCTCGACCGAAGGCATGGCAACGCTGCAGCAGATTCTGGCGCTGGCTCCCGATACCAAGGTAATCGTACTGACCGGCAACCAGGATCACGACAATGCAGTGCGAGCCATAGGCTATGGCGCCTACGACTTTCACCAGAAGCCGTTCGACCATGAAATGCTGGCACTGGTGGTACAGAGGGCTTTTTTTCTACACGCATTGCAACTGAAAAACCGGCAGCTCCTGCAAACGCAGGCTGATTCGCCAGTAGCAGGCATCATCAGCCGCGATCCCGGCATGCTCAAGATCTGCCGTAGTATCGAAAAAGTGGCGCCGTCGTCAGCCAGCGTCATGCTGCTGGGCGAAAGCGGCACCGGCAAGGAGGTGCTGGCCCGCGCGGTACATCTTTTCAGCCCGCGCCGTGACAAGCGCTTCATCGCGATCAACTGTGCAGCCATCCCCGAAAACCTGCTGGAAAGCGAACTATTCGGTTACGAGAAAGGTGCCTTTACCGGTGCCGTAAAGCAAACCATCGGCAAGATCGAGATGGCGAGTGGCGGAACTTTCTTTCTTGACGAAATCGGTGACCTGCCAATGCCGCTGCAGGCAAAGCTGTTGCGATTCTTGCAGGAACGCATCATCGAACGTGTCGGTGGCCGCACCGAAATAGCGGTGGATGTACGCATCGTCTGCGCGACCCATCAAAATCTGAAAGATCTTTCACAGGTCGGCCGTTTTCGGGAAGATCTTTATTATCGTCTGTCGGAAATCGTCGTCACCATTCCTCCCTTGCGGGACCGGATCGGCGACGCGGCGCTGCTGGCGCATTTTTTCAAAAACAAATTCAGCCAGAAGGAAGGCCGTGCCTCCCTCAATTTCAGTCCCGAGGCACTGTTGCAAATCGAAGGCTACAGTTGGCCCGGCAATGTGCGCGAGATGGAAAACTGCATCAAACGTGCCGTCATCATGGTTGATGGGCCTCAGATCACGGTGGATGATCTCGGCCTTGGCACCGTGCCGCTGGTAGAAGAACCATTGAACCTGCGCCAGGTGCGAGACGAGGCAGAACAGCGTGCGCTGGTCAAGGCGCTTGCCCGTTCTGACGGCAATGTAGCAAAGGCATCGGAACTGCTTGGCATCAGCAGACCGACACTTTACGATTTGATGGCGCGCCATAATGTCCGGTAGCCAGATTTTTGCGCTGGGTAATTTCAAAAGCCGTTCCCGCAGGTTCGTTTCATTCTTGCTGTGCACGATCGCGGCGCTTAACGATGTCCGCGCCAGTGACCTTGCTGAGACCGTTGCCGCAGTCAAGCCTGCAATTGTTGCGATCGCAACCTTTCAAAAAACCCGCAGCCCGGCGGCTGTGTTTTTCGGCACCGGATTTGTGGTCGCCGACGGTTTGACAATCGTCACAAATGCCCACGTCGTGGTACCGCAGGCCGATGTAGAAAAATCGGCTGTCATCGGCATTCTGGCCGGACCGACCGATCCGCCCCAGTTCCGGCAGGCCGTTGTCGCAGCAATTGACGTTGAGCACGACCTGGCAATCCTGAAGATTACCGGTCTGCCCTTGCCGGTTCTGAAGTTGGGGGATTCCGCCATTGTCAGGGAGGGGCAGTCACTTGCCTTCACAGGTTTTCCTTTAGGAATGGTGCTGGGCTTCCACCGTGCTACACACCAGGCAATCGTTGCCGCCATCACGCCAATCGTACAGCCTGCATACAGTCAGCGCAGTCTTGATGCGAAGGCAATCCGGCAGTTGCAGCGATCGGCATTCGCTATATTTCAGCTCGACGGCACTGCCTATCCGGGAAACAGCGGAAGCCCTTTGTACGACCAGGGCAGCGGCGTGGTCTACGGTGTGATCAACATGGTCTTCGTTAAGGGCTTGAAGGAAAACGCGATGTCGCAGCCCAGTGGAATCAGTTATGCGATTCCCAGCGCTTATATTCGAGACTTGCTGGCGAAAATTCCGGGCTAGGCTAATGTCGGCGTTCTGTCCATACAATGGTCGTGATTCCACGCCGAATAACATTCGTCAAATGGCACACCAATCACGAAAAAAGTTGTATTATAGAAATATATTGGCGTTAAACGTAAAACCGTCGAGACGCAATCGATGCGCGGCGCGCTGTTGTTCCTGTCGAAATTCTTTACATTTGCTTGCAGATCACCCGGATTTTTACACGGAAACCAATCTGGGCTAAGATAACCATATGATAGAAAACAAGTTTTTTTAGTTGGCGATTTCTGGAACGGTTATTGCTTGGTAGGAAAGTATGAAGAGCCTGAATGCATTTCCAAGGCTTTAACGACAAGTCCAGGCCAAGCGGCTTGCAGGAGAATACGGTGTCCGAAATTAATTGCGATGAGGGAAGTTCTGGCGGGGAGAAGCCGCGTTCCATCACAGCGTCCAGCAGTGGCAAAATCAATTTGCACCGTCGAAGGTTTACGGTTGCCGGTGTAGCCGCTTCGGGTACGATTCTGACACTGACAAGCAGGCCGGTGCTGGGCGTCAACGTTTGTCCAAATCAGACGGGCAAGTCCCTGTCGGCTTGGGCGTCCGGTAATTGCAGCCATGCATACACAAAGACATACGGGTGTTCGCCTGGTTACTGGAAAAAGCCGTCGAGAGTATGGCCAGGACGGCTTAATCGCAATGCAACGTTTGTCAGCTTGTTCCCTCTTTGCAAAGGCACTTCCCTGGCCGCTCCGGTAAGGATGAAGGATGGAACGATACGTGTCGCACAACTGATCGATGTTTTAAGCGCAGAAGTTTATGAGGATGCTTTCGCCCGTTCGATCACATGTGCTTATCTGAATGCTTTAAATAATTCGCCCGTCACCCCGACAACGGCGCAAGTCACGCAAATGGCCAATCTGTCGTTCCGGCCCGGTTCGAGCGGGGCGTACTGGAGCGCTAGCGACGTCATGACCTTCCTTGGTCAGACTTTCGCGTAAAAAGCTGCCCACTGTAATGCAAGGCGATTTCAGTTTTACCTTGCTGACTTCACCATTGCTGTTTCATTGCTGGGGCGAGGAATGCGTGCTGTTTAATTCCTTTTCAGGCGATACCCATCAAATGCCCCGCGCGACAATCGAAGTTCTCGAGCGTCTTGCCCAGACGCCTGCCGATGTCGAGTCGCTGGTGACGTACTTTGCTGGCGACGCCGCCCCGGCCGAGGCGATGCAGCTACGCGCCGAGTTCCATGAGTTGCTGGAAAGCCTGGAAAGCCTAGAATTGATCGCGCCGATCAAGCCGTGACAATAGGCTCTCTTTCAACACGGGAGCTTGCGGATTGTCTTGCAGGCCCAGGGCTGTATTTTCATACGGGCCAGTTTCAGGTTCGTGTGCAAAGTCGCTTGCGAAACTTTGCATCGAGCCTTGCGTTGTTGTATGCGGATTATCCATTGGCTGAGGCAGATGGCTTCACAGATTTTCATGTCAGCGTCAATCCTCCCAGTTCCCTTCGCCGCTTCGTCCGCCCACAGGCAGTTTTCGAATTCGACGGTGTTTTGCCATTTAAACCCTTGCCGATTGGCCAAGCGTTTCCGATGTTCGAGTGGGGTTTGAACTGGTGTGTCTCCAGCGCAGTCAATTCGTATCTGATCATCCATGCAGCCGTAATTGAAAAAGACGGCAGGGCCGCAATTCTCCCCGCGCCACCTGGTTCCGGCAAAAGCACGCTTTGCGCCGCACTGATCAACCGCGGCTGGCGTTTGTTGTCCGACGAACTGACGCTGGTGCGGATACAGGATGGCCAGATCGTTGCACTACCCAGGCCTGTCAGCCTGAAGAACGCTTCGATCGACATCATCGCTGCATATGAGCCGTCGGCGGTGTTCAGTCCAAAGGTGTTTGACACGATAAAAGGCACGATCGCCCACATGAAGCCACCTGCGGGCAGCGTTGCACGTGCCGAGGTGCCAGCGCAACCTGCCTGGATCATTTTTCCACGATATGTCGAGGGTGCGGCCACCAGGATGGTGCCGATCCTGCCGGCAGAAGGATTCGTGAAACTCGCCGACAACTGCTTCAACTACAGCGAACTTGGCGTGACTGGTTTCAACGCGGTTGCCGAACTGATGAACTCGTGCAAATGTCTCGAATTTAGCTATAGCGTCATGGATGAAGCAATCGAAGCCTTTGCGACGCTGGCGCCGCCTGCATGACCGCCGATCCGTTGATCGTGGGTGTGCTGCGCAATCCCGCAAGTATTGCCAGCTTTAACCTTCTGCAATGGGATCTGTTGATTCGCCAGGCGCGCCACAGCAACCTTCTCGCGCGGCTTGCCGTGCTGTTTGACGTTCCGGAACTACGTCAACATATACCCCGGCAGCCGCTCGAACATCTCGAATGGGCAGCCATCGGTGCGCACCGTCACCTGCAGGCGGTGCACGCCGAGGTTGCGCACATCCGCAAGGCACTCACGGGCATGCCGGTGATCCTGTTGAAAGGTGCGGCCTACACGATGGCCGCGCTTCCCCAGGCAGCGGGCAGGCTGTTTTCCGATATCGATATCCTGGTGCCGAAAGCGTCGATCGACCAGGTCGAACACCAGTTGATGGTCCACGGCTGGATGGCAACCCACCACGATGCCTACGACCAGCGTTACTACCGTGAGTGGATGCACGAAATTCCACCGCTACAGCATGTTCGCCGGCAATCGGTCATCGACGTACACCATGCGATCCTGCCGCTGACGATGCGGGTGCGCCCCGACAGCAGCAAGTTGCTTGGCGCTGCCGTGGCCGTTGCCGGGCAAACCGGACTCATGGTTCTGTCGCCAGTCGACATGCTGCTCCATAGCGCCGCTCACCTTTTCTATGAGGGCGAACTACCGCACGGCTTGCGCGATCTTCTTGATCTCGATGCCATGCTGCGTCACTTTGGAAAGGCGCCGGCTTTTTGGGAAAACCTGGTCGACAGAGCAGAGGAACTTGAGCTCGGTCGCTGCCTGTTCTACGCATTGCGTTATAGCCACATGCTGCTTGATACGCCAATACCAAAGCCGGTACTGGTCAAAGCAACGACTGGTCGGCCGATGTCGATGGCCTTGCCGATCATGGATGCAATGTATCGTCGTGCGTTGCTGCCCGACCACGACAGTTGCTGCGACCGCTATACTGGAATCGCGCGCAAGGCACTGTACATTCGTGCCAACTGGTTGAGAATGCCTCCGGTGCTCCTGGCCCGTCACCTGTTTCACAAAGCGTTCGTCAGCAAAAAGGACGAGTAATCGTCTGCATGACGTAACGCAGCCAAGAATTTGCCGATTTCGTTGAAAATCAACGCCTATCTAGGCATGAGGATTCACATGGACAAGGTCGGATCAACACTGGCGCAAGCGCCGCATTTCCCTGACCTGCAGGTTTTCGTCGAGCGCGGCACGCTTGACGAAAACCTTCAACAGTTGGCAGGTACGACCAGCCTCATGTTGTCGGCCGAAAACTGCTCCATCATGCTGATCGAGTCCGACAGCGAAACGGGCGCGCGCCTGGTAGTGTGCGCCTGCGCCGGACCGATGCCAGCGGCCGCCTATCGCGAGGCGCCGGGCCCCCATCAGGGCGTGGCCGGCCACGTAATGGCAACCGGCAAACCGCTGCGCGTTGACGACATCACCAGGTCGTCGTTTGCCGATTGTGCGCGCCGCGTTGCCGATCCACGCCGCAGCCTGATGTGTGCACCGATCCGGATACATTCCGAGATGCTTGGCGTAATCAATGTGAGTGGCCGCAAAGCCAGTGGACCGTTTCAAGAGCACGAGTTGCAGCTTCTCGAAGTCATTGCCCTGTTCATTGGCAAGTCGATCCAGGTGTCGCAACTGCAGGCAATGCTGGACTCGCGTTTTGCCCAAATGGCCGTTGTACAGGAAGCAGCCAAAGGGTTGAATCAGTCCCTGGCCGCCGGTTTGCCCAATCCAGATCAGGTTGCAAAGATCATGGCAAAGTCGTTCTACAAGGAGATGACGCGAGCCGGATTCGGCTCGCGGCAGATCATCAATGCTGCGTCCGAAATCATTACGCAGTTGAGCGGAAATCTTCAGCGGCATAGCAAGCGGCTTGGGCAGGATGCCGATCCGGAAGCCGATATCGGCGCATGAAGTGCGGTAGGGAAGCACTGATTAATT